>JBAUOG010000797.1:0-5856 GCA_049579625.1 Bryobacteraceae bacterium | reverse complement strand
CCCTAGAGCCATCCTAATACCGAACTTGCAGCGAACACTCAAGCCTTCTCCAGGAGCTAGAATCTTGAGAGGACCAATAAACATAGGAGAATCGCAGTGAAAGGAACTGCTCCCGGGATTCTATTCCTGTACGTTCTGGATGCGGTTCTTCTGACAGTTCCGGTGTCGTTGGTCCTCATCTGGCTGTATCGGCGCTCCGTGGGGCGGGCTATGCACGCCGCTTCCACCGCCGGCGAGAGCGCAACTCCGTTTGATGAAGCCTCGTGGCAGCGTGAGCGACAGAAGCCCGCCGAGTTGCGGAATCGTGAACGGCAGCTGCGGCTTCGGCTGGCGTTGGTGTACGCGGCAGCTGGAGCTTCGGCAGCGGCAGTATGGACCTGGCTTTACTTTCAAACGCCCGGCCTAGAGTTCGCGTGGCTTCGAGCATTCGGGGTCTGGTACGTCTATTGCTGGCCGGTGCCTGCCAGTCTCATCACCTTGCTGGCTATCCCTTGGCGGCGGTCGCTGTGGATCATCGCGGTATACCTCGTGGCAGGTGTGCTCGCGATGGTTTTCGGGTCCACTGTTCCTCACCTTATCTCGCGCCTACCGGGCATTCATGTCATGGAGAACTTGCAGTCTTTCCTGTTCTTGTTGGCTCTCGAGGCGAGCGTGCCCGCCGTCATCATCCTCATCGCGTCCAACCGTCGGATCCGTGGGGTGTCGCCGCTGACGTTGGCCGCTCTGCTGATCTTCACCTTCAGTTCGGTTGCCACAAGGGAGATATTCGTGACGCTGGTGGATATGGGAGGCCTGACCAAGCCACTCCTGACGATTGGTATGAACTGGTGGTTCATGATGGCTACCGTACCGGTCGGGTATCTGTGCTGGCGTCTGCTGGCGTTGCTGAACGCAGGGTATCGTCGCAAGTCGTTCAGTGATATCCAGCTTCTGGTCGATTCGTTCTGGATTATCGTCGCATTCGTGTTCTCGGCTCAATATGCCGCGGAGTTCGGCTGGAAAGGAATCGTGGGGCTGACTGGGTTCGTCGCGTATCGCATAGTGGCCCAACTGGGATTGGCTATGAGGCACCCGCCCCGCGAGCCCGGGATGCGCCTATTGGTGCTGCGGGTTTTTGGGTTCCGCGGCCGCTCCGAAAAGCTATTCGACTCGGTTGCGCAACGCTGGCGCTTTCGCGGCGGAGTGGCGATGATCGCGGGAACTGACCTCGCCGGTCGCACAATCGACCCGGATGACACGCTTGCCTTCCTGGCTGGTGATTTGCGGTCGCGTTTTGTGCAAGGCCCACAGGATCTGGAGGCGCGCCTAAGAGCAATGGACGAGTCACGCGATCCGGACGGCCGCTTCCGCGTGACCGAGTTTTTCTGCCACGAGAACACGTGGTCTAGCACGCTCGCGGCGCTGCTCGGGCGAAGCGACGCGATTTTGATGGACCTGCGAGGGTTTTCGGAGAAAAACAGCGGCTGCATTTTCGAACTACAGCGGCTTACAACTCAGCAGCGGCTCGGCGACACGGTGTTCGTTGTCGATGCAAGCACCGACATCAAGTTGCTAGAACTCACAGTCGGCTCGGTGGAAGGGAGCGCCGCCCCGATCCCGCGCTTGCATCTCGAAAAGGTTGAATCCGGAGCGGGCGCCGAACGGGAGCGAGTGTATCGTTCGTTGTGCCTGGTAAGCGAAACTGCCCTTGGGTGATTCCCCCACGGGTAATCGGCCCCTTTGGGGCACACCGATGACTCCCGGCTCAGCCGGCTAACAATCCTGCGCCTAACCCGGCATAGCCGGAACCGAACGGGCTTGGGCAACCGCTCCCTCACGGTCGCGGCTCGGTAGGTTTCGGGCAAGCGCTCCCTGGCTCCGAGACGGAGAGCTACGGTCGCGGCTCGGTAGGCTTTGCGAAAGTTTGGGCTATCGGCAATCACGTCCTGAGGCCAGTAAACATTGGATGAAGCGCATGCGACGAAAAATATTCTGCCAGAAATAACAAAAATCCATCGATACAGGTACTAAGTGGAGAGCGCACCATCTGGCCGAGACAGTGGGGTGAGCGTTGCTACGGTTCCCGTGACGCGGTGTAGGCGGCGATGTTGAGCATGTCCTCTTGGGTCAGCCCCTTGACGACGGGCTTCATCAAGTCGCTCCACAAGCCTTTGCGGGTGCCTTGTTGCATGTCGTACAACTGACGGACGAGGTAGCTCGGCGACCGTCCCGCAATTCCGGGAACCGGACCCAGACCTTTCAAATCCGCACCATGGCACACGCCGCACGCAATGGTCTTACCGCTTTCTCTGGTCACCAGCGCTTCGCCCTTCTTGATGCTGCCCACTGGGGCGTAGGCGATGAAACCCGAGCGAGGATCGCGCAGTACTTCGCTGGCCTCTGCGTTCACGGGCGTCTCGATGATCCGATTTCCGATCGGTTCCTTTTCCTCACCCGGCAGAGGAAGAAACATCCCGATGGAGGTGTACATCTTCGGCACCGTTTTGGTTTCGACGACCTTGATCCAAGGGGTCCAACGCATGCCGGAGAAGTAATCAGCCGATGCCTCGAGTTCCGCATCCGTCATCGCCTTGGCGTAGGCAATCATTAACTTCGTGTTGCCTTTGCGAGGGTCGGCGCTGCTGCGATTGCCGTTCTTGAAATCACGCATTTGCTGAATGAAATACTCGCGGTTGTATCCCGCCACACTCGCGTTCTCGGGCCGGCCCTTGCCGTTCGGGTAATGGCAGAGCGAGCAGGCCCAGACGTCTGGCTTGCGGCCGTTCGCCACGATCTCGGGCATTTGCGGATGATCGCCCGGAAACCAGTCCGCCGGGCCAAAGCGCGCGTTGATCTGCGCCAAAGTGAAGCTCAGCGTGCTGCCCGGCACATGCAGTGCCGTGTCCGGGTTCGGCTTCGGTTCGGCGGGCGGCTTGACAGCAGGCGTCTGGACGCCATAGGCCCAATCGGGCGGTCCCTCGGCCGAGATGCCGTAGCTCGCTGTAAGGGCCAGCGCGAAGATGCAGTAGGAAGCTTTCATGATCTATTCGAAACTCTCATGAGTTGCCTTCGATTACACCCGCCAACGAAAAGCCGAGATGACTCTCGGCTCGGCAGGCTAACAGCCTGCGCCACAACCCAGGGGTTTTCAATCTGAAGTGTACCAACGGACTGTCTGTGCATGTGGTTATTCAAATCGCAATGCGACCATCGGATCGACGCGGAGTGCTCGAAGTGCGGGGGCTGAGGTTGCGAGAAGGGCTACGGCGGCCAACACGCCGATCGCCGCGAGAAAAGCGATCGAGTCATACGATGCCGCTCTGTTCCAGTTCATCAGCGCGGCTCTCGATGTGGAACTGTATCTCGTCGGCGAGCTCAGAGTCAAAACGAGATCGACGGGCCAGCCAGCATAACTTCCGCCACAACTCTTTCAGTAATTGCATGGCCGGCCTCCTACGCTGTCTTCATCACGACCTGGATTGCCGTAATGAGCGTGCGTTTCAAGAAGCGGGGTGGGCCGCGAAGTACTCCCCTAGCGCGGCTTGCACTTCCTGGACGCTGCGCTGGACGTTTGTGTCCATAGCAGCAACTACAGCGAGAACGGTTTTGGCGGACGCCGGTTCATCGTGATTGTAGGTGTGGGTCCACACGATTAAGCCCGTTTTGCGATCGCGCAAGCGAACGGTGTAGGAAAGGCGTGCGACGATTTCCGGGCTATCCACTTCGCCAAACTCATACAGGTGACCGGCCAGTGCATAGTCGCCACCGCCTTCACCGCGGACGGTCATGACCGAACGGAAGCGCCCGGAGGAGCGCAGTCCGCGCACCAGAGCGTCCTGAAGCATATCGACCGGAGCAGCAACCCAACGTTGCTGGTCGTACACGCTTAATTCCGGGGGGTGCACGCTGTAGACGATGCCCTCTTCCTTGAAGAGATTAGAAGAATCGAAAGCCCGGACAAGCAATGTCACGTTGAGCGGAGCACCCGGCGAAGGGGCGGTTGTCGGGTAGGTCAGTTGATAGTACTTGATGGGTCGCGGACTGCCGCAGGCGGCTAGAGTCAGCGCCAGAAATGCTGCGGCGACGAATCCCAGGGCCGAAAAAAATCTTCGCGTGGCGTCAGGTTCAAAATTCATTGGGGAGTTCAAGAAGATTCTCATTGCTTATCTCCGGGTTTGCGATCACGTGGCGCGGTGGAAAAAATCACACTGGAAGGCCGGGTCTTGATGGTGTCTGTAAAATCTTTTAGGTTTTCCGAAACATCGCGCAGGTTCAGCAGCAACTGGTCGATATTGTCGGTATTGCTGTCCAGTATTTGATTCAACTGGTCGGTCAGTTGGGTGACGTTGCCGAGTACGACGCGCAGTTTCGCGATGGACTCGTGTATCCCTTCCTTATTGTCCGCGACCACACCGTCGACATGTTTAATGGTCTCGTCAGCCTGTTTCAGCGCTGCGTCTGCCTGCTTAATCGCCTCGTTCGCCTGGTCGACTGTTTTGTGTATTTGATCGATGAGCGGTCCAATCTTGGCGCTGGCCGCATTGACATTGTTCAGGGTGGACTGAATCTGTGGACGATTCTCCTTTAACATCCCATGCATGTCAGCCAGGGTGCCGGAAACGTTGGCGCGGTTCTGATCGTTCAGCAAATCGTCTACACGATCAATGGTGGTTTTCAACTGCGTGATGCGGGCGTTGAGATTGGCGATCAGTTCCTGAGCTTGTGGCGCCATTTTATTGATTTCTTCCGTGAGATCGTTGAAGCCGACGTAGGGTTGGGAGGCGAGCACAGTGCCCGAAGGCGCGAGAGCAGCTTGACGCGTGCCGGGCTTAATTTCAAGGTGATTGTCACCGAGCGGGCTGAAGCTCATGATAGCCACCTTGCTGTCAGTCTTGACGGGCAAGCCTTTGTTCACGGTGAACGTCAGATCGATCAGCGTGGGATCGTCGGGGTCAATCCGTATCTTGGCGATGTGGCCGATTTTCGGGCCGCCCGCGTAGTGCACGGAGGCGCCCGGCTCCAGGCCGGCGGCGTTGTTGAATTTCGCGTAGTACACGGTGTCAGAGCCCGCGAACGCACCGCTGAGTGTGAACACGATGAAGATCAGGAGGGCCGAGGCGATCAGGACAAAAATACCTACCGATATTTGTTCACGTCTGGATTCCATCGTCAGCTTCTCTTCCTCTGCGAAGACTCGCCGGACTTCGGCTGAGACTCCGTCAGCATTTGCAAATAGTCTAGTTCCTGCGCTACGGCGGGTTCGGGGACACGATCAAGGAACTGCCGGACCTTGGGGTGTTTGCTGTTTTGCATTTCGGCCACCGTGCCAATGGCGATTACGTCGCCCTTGTTGATCAGCACCATACGATCGGCGATCAGGAAGGCGCTGGCCAGTTCATGGGTGACCACGATAATCGTCATGTGGAAAGCTTGTTTCAACTCCAGAATCAGGTGGTCGATCCCAGCCGCAATGATGGGATCAAGCCCGGCCGAAGGCTCGTCGAAGAAAAGGATCTCGGGATCCATTGCCAGGGCGCGCGCGACCGCGGCGCGTTTTTTCATACCACCGCTGAGTTCCGAAGGCATGTAATCCTCGAAGCCGGAAAGGCCCACTTGTTCGAGTTTGAGACGAACCATGATTTCGATGGTTGGCTCTTCGAGCTTGGTGTGTTCGCGCAGGGGCAAGCCGACGTTTTCACCGACGGTCATGGAACCAAATAGGGCGCCGCCCTGAAATGACATGCCGATGCGTTTGCGAATCTTGTTACGCTCCGCTTCCGAGATGGCGGCAAAATTCTGGCCGGCAATCCAGATTTCTCCGGAGGTTGGCTTTTCGAGGCCGACCAGGGTGCGCAGCAGAGTGCTCTTGCCGGAACC
>JBAUOG010000796.1:0-4012 GCA_049579625.1 Bryobacteraceae bacterium | reverse complement strand
GAAGGGTGTCAAAATCTCCGACACCACATTCGACTCTCTCAATCTCGCCCGCCACGCATTCCACGGTGACTGGAACTACACGATATCGCCCGCGCCAAACTGAAGCGTTTATTTATGCACATGACCTAACTTGCGCGGCGCATGTCGACGAGCTGTGCTCCACGCTGCTAAAGCCCCGTGTTGCCGAACTCGTCAAACCACATCAGGCTGGCCGCCTGGTCAATCAGCTCAAGAATCTGGCCGAGAATATCGCGCCTCTGCCGCGCGTGCAACGATCTCCGGACCCCACCGACGATTTTCTGCTGGCCTTGTCCGAAGGTGGCAAGGCCGATTATCTTGTGACTGGCGACAAGGGCGGGTTGCTCGCTCTCCACCGGCACAAAGCCACGCGGATCGTCTCAGCCCGCGAATTCGCGGCGTTTTTCGCGTAGCGGGAATTGGGGAGGTTTTGTACCCTTGGTGTGATCCGCAGCCAACTTCGGTTCGCACGCCAAGCGCGCCTGGTCGAAACTAGCAGGGCCTCTCACAGCACCGTGCCCGCGAGTTTTGTCCTGCGACCAAGTCACCTCGGATTAGCCTGAGGCCGGTCAGACTTAACATCCGCCTGACCCCATTGGTTTTACCCCTTTGGTTTTAGACAAGCTGGAGCACACAGCGACAAGGAGTCGCCCGCACAATGACAACAGTTGCCGGGAAGGCTGCAATGCGTCTGGTTTGGTGGGCTCTGCTCGGCATACTCCCGCTAGCCACTCTTCAGGCCGCAACAATTGTTTCAGTGACCGGGCCCCCGGGTTTTTGTTGTGATGTAGCCTCCAACCACATCCCCTACGCGTTTGGATGGTCTCAGACAGGCAGCATCGGAGACATAACCATCGCCGCCGAACTCGAGTGGTCCTCAACAACAGTGGACGCATACTTGACAGACTCCATCGGACCCTCGACCACTGTTGCCGATCAACTCGCCTTCACCGGGTTCAGCTTTGCGTCAGCAGAGCCAGAGTGGGTAGTCCTGTTCTCAGGCCTCGATCTGGGTCCGGGTTCCTATTTCGTGACCATCGCTGGTGCAGAGGTTGGCTGGGTCCAGGCCGGCCCAGCAACTGTTACGACTATGAGTGGCGCCAGTTACCTGGGCGAAGCAAGTTGGTATCCAGGGGCTACGTATCCGCCTTTCAGTTTCGTCGGTGGCCTTGTTCCCGGCGGCGACTTTATCTTTGAGGTTGTCTCGACACCGGAGCCCGTCAGCTTCGGGCTGGTCGCCCTCGGCATCGCCGCCTGTGCCCTACGGCAAAGACGGAGAACACGATAGATAGCTGTTCCGGGCTGCCTCCCGCATCGGGGGGCAAACTTCCATGGGGACGGACCTAATTCCCACCTTTGCCTCGGTCGGCGTCGGTGAAAGGAACGCAGCTGGCCGTCAACACCGCGCGGGGTGATTTGGTGGGCCACTCCAATAGCAGCCGCGTGCGCGAATCGGGCCATTCACGGATAGAGTGGGCACGCAGCAAGGATTTCGCCCTTTGTGCCATATCTCTCCGTCCCGGAAGTTCCGGAAGTTCCGGAAATTCAGGAAGTTCCGGAAGTTCCCGAAGTTCCCAATATTTCTGTTACCGGGGTTCCGAAACGGATGCATTTTGATGTACAAGCGGATGCGTTTCATGTAAACTCGTCGCACTGAAAAAGAAAGAACAGGAACCAGCGGGAAATCCTGGTTATCTACTCCTTCTTCTTGCGGCTATCGGATTAGAAGGGGGGTAAGTTTATGCATCAGCTTACATCGAGGGGTTGGTTTTCGCGGCTTGCTCCAGCGACCGCACTGGGTTTCGCCTTTCTTTTCGCGCTGGGTTCTCAGCTCCATGCGCAGGCCACGTTGATCGTGAGTTATTACGGCTACACGCCCCATACTAATGGTATGGGTGGGATCAATTTCTACGCGACCAACCCGCCATACACGGCGGGCGCACAGGTCGGCACTACACTGGCTCAGGGCACCTTTCCCCAACTGGAAGCATCATCTTGTCTCGCTGGGCCCACCCCTAAGCTGTTCACCTCCAGTAACAGCAACACTATCTCCACGTATAACCTCAATAGCGCCCTGAACGGAGTGACCGGTACAGCCACCACTTTTGTCAACTCCCTGTTCAGTGTCGCCGGCTTGAGCATTGGCCCGAATGGGCTGCTGTATGCGGCAGATGGTGTGGGCATCTACGCCTTCGCGATCACCACCGGAAAGCAGGTAGCGTCCTTTCCACTTTCAGGGGCCCATGATGTCGTTTATGCCCCCTTGGCGAGAGGCGGGCTCGGCATTGTCTTCGCGACGTCCTCTTACAATAGCGCCACGGTGTACGCGCTCGACCCCATTTCCCTTGCTCGTTTAGGATCGGGGTACGATATTACACTCCCGCCCGGCCCCACGTTTGCACAGGAGGGGCTGGCCGTCGATCCTGGAGGCAATCTCTTCATCTCGAACTTCCAGACCATCGATCATACCCAACCGGGAGTGTATATGTACCCGGGCGCTCTTAATACGTCGACCCCAATCGAGTTCTTTAGCGATCTGTTTCATCACCCCTTAGGCCTTGCCGCCGGACCTGGTGACGGCAAGATATATGTCGCCAACTTCGGCAACCTAACGAACGCTGATCTCGGAGGAGTCTTACAGATAGACCCCCTGAATCCCCTCAACCCGCCGGTCCCGCTAGCCCTGACCATGTCGCCCATGCTGGCAAACCCGAAGTACGTGCAGTTCACCGAGAATTGCACCCAGCCTGCTCCCAACGGAACTATTGAGATCTGTAAACTGTCGTCGCCCCTAAACCCAGTCCCGCCGGGCGGGGTCTACAACTTCAATGTGATGGGAGTCGCTGCGACTGTTACGGTTCCCCTTGGCGAGTGCTCAGGACCGATTTACGTTCCTCCCCCGTCGGCCGTGATTACGGAACTGCCGACGCCCGGAACCGCCGTCTACACCATCACGACAGATGGCTACAGTCCGCCGCCGTTCTCCCAACAACAAGGAAACGCGCTCCTGGAATCGTCCAACACACAAACTGGAATGGCCACCGTAATCGTCCAGGGCGGGCTCGAAACCATCGTGACCTATACGAATTACGAGGCGCCGAACGCTCAGCTGAAGGTTTGCAAGATCGCGGGCGACACGGGTACCGAGGGTAAATCCTTTACGTTCACCGTAACGCCCCCCGTTGGAGCCGCTCCGTTTACCGTGGAAGCGGGTCCCATGGGGGAGGGGGGTTACTGCACCGTAGTGCCTAGCACGTTCCAGGTTGGAACCTTCGCGACCGTTACGGAGACGCTGCCAGTCATGCCTTTAATCTATTCGCAGCCGACAGTTACGGTGAATGGCGTACCGACGAAGCCGCGCTGCTCCGGCGTTACCTCGGTCACTTGTAGCGTTGCTGCCGCGATCGGAGCTGGCACCAATGAAGTGGATTTCACGAATCAGCTGGCTTCTTCCATGCCGGGTCCTGGCTGTCCTCCATCCTGCTTCGGAACCCCAACCACCACTCTCTTAACTGCTTCGGATCCTGCGCCTGTTTTGGGTTCGCCGGTCACCTTCGCCGCTGTGGTCACCCCCGGTGCGGGCGTCGTCTCGTTCCTCGACGGCACCACACTCCTGGGAACAGCGACCCTGAACGCCAGCGGCCTGGCGATTTACTCCACCAGCACGCTGGCTCTTGGCGCGCATTCCATCACGGCCTCCTATGCGGGAAATGACGCATATGGTCCGAGCACGTCGAACACCGTTGTCGTGGTGGTCACGCAGCCCTCGTCTCAAGCTCTACTGACCGCCGTCCCGAATCCGCTCGTCGTGTCGGCCCCCGCCACAGTTGGAACGGCAACTCTGCAGTGGAGCGCCCCGGCCGCCACCACGGTTGAGCTGCACGTCACATCTCCCGATGGTCCTCTGCTTGCCGGAGGTGGTTCTTCGGGCAGCGCCTCCACCGGAACCTGGGTTTCGGACGGAATGCTCTTCTATTTGCAGGACACCACCGGC
>JBAUOG010000795.1:0-6307 GCA_049579625.1 Bryobacteraceae bacterium | reverse complement strand
TCCCAGGCCTCATCCATGGTGTTCACGCCGCCGCAGCAGATGCTCTCGAACAGCGAGCCCGCCATGATCCGCCCCTCCTGGGTGACCACGCCGATTTGCCTGCGCACAGCTGTGATGTCGAGGCTGGAGAGCTCGCGGCCGTCCAGATAGATGGCGCCGGAATGAGGTGTTTCAAAACGCAGCATCAGGTTCAGAAGAGTTGATTTGCCGGAGCCTGAACGTCCGGTGAGCGCGATGCATTCGCCGGGTTCAGCTCGAATCGAGACGCCATCGAGGATCATCGGCCCATCCGCGCGGTAACGGAAGGTGAGGTTGTCCACCACGACTGCGCCGCGCAATCGGCCCGGATGGATCTTCGATTCATCCACCTCGGGCTTCACGGCGAGAATCGAGCGCAGGCCTGTCCAGAGATTGCCGATGAGGACCAAGCCTGAGAAGTTATCGCTGGCTGAGACCAAGGCCGCCAGGTAAACTGTCATCACCGCGTTACAAGCGAGGAAGGCTGCCAGCCCAATCGGATGGCTTAGCAGGTAGAGAAAGGCGAGAGCGGAACCCACGGTCGGGATCACCATGTTTAAGAGGCGAACGCGGTCCTTTAGCGTTTGCACCTCCAGGCTGAGCTTCTGTTTCTTCGCGTACTCACGCGCCCAGTGGGAAAAGGCTCGGTTGCCGGCGCCGGCGACTCGAAGCTTTGAGACGGCGTTGATGGATTGGAGCACCAGTCCGGAGAGCAGTTCCTCCATCTCCCACCATTGCTGCTCTACGCGGAAGAGCACGCGTGCGCCGAACCAAGCCTGGGCGAGGATCACGAGGCCGCAGGCGAGAGCGATCAGAGCAAGAGCAGGGCTGTACCAGAACATCAGCACCAGGCTCAGAAATGAGGCGGCTGCTGCGAACAGGGCGCCCAGCGCATCGGCCGTCAACAACTGGTGGATTTGTGTAACTGAATCGGCTCGCAGCCTGAGTTGTCCCGCGGTGAAGCTGCGAAAGAAGGTAGGGCTGAGCTTCAGGAGATAGTCCCAGACGCCCGTTTGTAGAGTCATGAACGCGGAGCTCTGAACGCGGAGAATGGCTATCGCCTGGGTGAGCGAAAAGAGGGCTGAGCCGAACGCTGCCGCGATGACCCCGCTAACCACCTGCCAGAGCATATTGCTGTCGGCATCGGGAATGGCCTGGTTAATGAGGATGGCGAAGCCCTGCGGTGCCGCCATGCCCAGCACGGCGGCGCCCGCGCCGGCCAACGCCACAGTGCGCAGATCGCGGCGGCGCGAACTGAGCACGTAGCGCAAGATGCCGCGCACAGACAGATCCTCTGGTAAAGGGCGGTAGAGCATCTGTGCGAAGGAATCGAGATCAGCGACGGTGGATTCGCTCACCTTCTCGCGGGCGGCGGCAGACGGATCGAATATTTCGTAGCCGGCGCGGCAGGGAAGCAGGGCGACGGGGCTGTCATTCCGATAGGAGACGAGCGGACCGTTTTCCTTGCGCCACCACTCGCCTGAGAGCACAACGGTTCTGGTGCGGAGACCGGAGGCTTGGGCGATTTCGCGGATGGCATCCACCCGGCGTCCGGAACCACGCGCCGGATGGATGGTTGCATCCAAAACTGCGGCGGCCGCGCGCACGGCATCGAGCAACGGGTCGCCGCTGGCCGGGCTAGGCTCGCGGCCTTTCTTGTCTCCAGCAATGCCGGCGAGTGTACCCAGGGCGGTCTCGGAGATCCGCCGATTCAGTTCCTGGCGTGCCGTAAAGCGGTCGCGTTCCGCGGTTTGGCGACGCCTCTTGACGTCGTCGAGAACTTCAAAAAAGAGAGACACGGCCAGGTCGGTGGTGGAGGTGATCATCGCGGCCTCACCCGTCTCGAGCGTCTTGCAATCCGATTCGACAACCGCTTCCAGCCACAGGCCAGGCACCAGGGCAACAGTGGCCCCTGCCACGACCGGCTTACTCAGCAGTAGACCGTCAGCTGATTGCAACTGGACGAAGTTGAGGCCTTGCTCGACTGCCACGCGCTGGCTTGGCTTGAGATGAACAGTTTTTCCAGCCTCAACCCGGAGCACTTCACCGGGGTCGGAGAAACGTCCCAATGCCTCCCCAATTTTGGCGAGCCAATTCTCCTGTGCGAAGATCTGTTCCCACTCACGCATCTCAGCCGCGTTTTGCAAGCAACTAGTTTCGAGCGGAATGGCGGTGATGTCCCAGGCTGCGCCGGTCGGACATGCCAGCGGCAGCAGCGGCTCGCCAACCTCGACGGAGAATAGATGCAGTCTCTCACCGGTTTCGCGATCGACCGCGAATACGGCGAGCGAGCCCGAAACAAGAATCGTTGGCGGAGTGTTGGCATCGAGCGGTATGGGGTGATTGCCGGGCACCCATTCAACGCGCTGGGTCATGCGGCCGGCACTCCCTCTTCGTTGACTTCCGCATCGTCCGCCAGCAATCGTGCGTAGTGCCCGTCACCGCGGATCAGCTCATCGTGGGTTCCGCGCTCGGCGACGCGGCCCTGGTCGAGCACGATAATCTCATCGCTGTCGCGCACGGTGCTCAGGCGGTGCGCCACGATAAAACAGGTGCAGCCGCGCGCGCGGATACTGCGATCGACGATCAGTTCGGTTTCCGAATCGAGCGCGCTGGTGGCTTCGTCCATGATGAGGATGGAAGGGTCGGCTGACAAAGCACGGGCGATTTCAAGGCGCTGCCGCTGGCCGCCGCTGAGATTGGCCGCGCCTTCGAGCAATTCGCTTGCATAACCTTCGGGCAGAGCGTCGATGACGCTTTCAATTTGTGCATCCTGGCAGGCGCGCGAGAGGCTGGTCTTGGGCGTGGTGGCGTCCCAGAGCGTCAAGTTGTCCCGCACGCTGCCCTTGAAGAGCAGGATGTCCTGATCGACCATGGCCAACGAGTTGGCGAGAATCTCGCGGGGAATCTTACTCGCCGGAATGCCATCGAAAAGGATCTCACCGGAAATAGGCGCATATAAGCCGGCGAGCAGGCGGACCACGGTGGACTTGCCGGAGCCGCTGCCGCCGACAAAGGCAATGCGCTGGCCAGGGTGTACGTGGAAGGAGAGATTCGATATGAGCGGAGGCGCCACGGGGCTGTAGCCGAAGGTGACGTCACGGAACTCGACGTGGCCGCGAAGTCGCACCGGCATGTCAGGCGTCGAGGCGAGCGAGGGTTCGTCGGGGGCGGGACTGCTGAGCACATCGTCGAGGCGGCTGAGGTCACCTCCCAATGCCTGCACGCTTGCGCCGAGCCCAACCAGGCTATTGACCGGATGCAGAAAGCTGGTAGCCAGGCTTTGGAAGGCCACCAGCATGCCGATGCTCATCCGCCCTTGCATCACCTCAAAGCCGCCCACCAGTAGCACCGACGCTGTCATGAGCGCGAACAGCAGCGGGGGAACAACGCCCACGTAGTAATTCACGACACTGAGTTCCTGCATCGAGTTGTACATGTTGGCGAAGAAGCCTGCCCAGCGCGAGAAGTAGTCGGATTCCAGTCCGGAGGCTTTGATTGTGCGAATGCTCTGGAGGCCGGCGATGCCGACGCCGCCGGCTCGGCCCTGTGCCATGGACAACCGAACATTGCCTTCCGTACGGCGGCGAGCCACCCACTGCATGATGCCGAAGTTCGCGGCCGCAAAGGCTACCGCGACTAGGGTCAGTGGCCGGTTGAACTCCCACATCACGACCATGTAGAACACCATCATCAAGGCTTCGATGGAGGTCGTAGCGAGCTGACCCGACAGAATCGCGGCGACGTTGTCGTTGAGCGCAATACGGCTGCTGACTTCGCCCGCGTAGCGCTGCGCGTAATAAGAGGCGGGCAGCTTCAGCAGGTGCTTCACGAAGCGTCCCGAGTTGCCCACAGCGAGCCGGATTTGCAGACGGCGCAGTATCCGGAACTCGATAGCTCCCAGCAGGCCGCGCAGCAGCGCCGCGATGAGCATGCCCAGCACCAGAGGCCGGCCCCAGTCGTTTTGGCCGTCGACCAACACGCGGTCGACGAACGCCGCCATCATGGCAGGCACCGCCAATCCGGGCGCCACCAGTAAGAGCGCCGCGCAGACCGCCGCGAAAACGGGAATCAGCGAGCCTCGCAGCCGCTTCCAGAGACCCAGCAGCAAGCTCGGTTTTGCGCCGCCGCGTTTAAAATCCGGACCCGGCGTCAGCGCCATCATGACGCCGGTATAAGAACGATCGAATTCTTCAAGCGGGACGGAACGCGGACCCGCCGCCGGATCGTTCAGATACACGCGTCCCTTCTTGTAACCCTCGACCACCAGAAAATGATTGAAGTTCCAGAAGACGATGTAGGGGTAGGCCGACTTCTTCAGCGCCGCCATGTCCCGCTTGTAGGCTTTCGCCACCATGCCGTAAGTCTGCGCGGCTTTGAGAATGTTGGAGCACTTCGAGCCGTCGCGCGAAACGCCGCAATCGCGCCGCAGAGTCGCCAACGGCACGATACGGCCGTAATGCGCCAGGATGATGGCCAGGGCCGCCGCTCCGCATTCGACGGCCTCCATCTGGAGGATCATCGGCGTGCGAACGCGGGAACTGGGTAGTGGTGACTCGGGCTGCTGACCCACCTCAATAAACCCCTGATGCTTCCCTCAGAATCGGCAGCAAATACGTGACCGGCGCGCGGCCCTCAATGGTAACGCGGGCGGAATTAGTGAGTCCCGAAGTAATCCGAATGTTCGGCCCCTTGGAGGACGACCACTTGTAGCCGCTCGCGGTTGCCGCATCGCGCTCGAGACGAGACTGAACTTCGATATAGACCCCGTCGGGCATCAAGTTCTGTACGACCTCGGGATTGCCGATGGTCCCGATCGCGCCTTCCTTGGTAACGGGAGTGGGCGAGACGGATGTAACCGTCCCGTCGATACCACCGAAGCGCTCGCGTTCCACCGTGTCCGGAGTGACTTGAATCCGCATGCCAGGTTGTATTTGCTTACCATCCTTCACCGGATAGTACGAAATGCTGATGAGCCCCGCGCCTTGGTGAGAGTCAGCGGGATCGTCGGCTTCAAGCGTGAGCAACTTTCCGCCTGTCGGAACCACCTGGCCCACGGCGGCCATGACTTCCGCTACGCGCCCGGAGTATTGGCTGCGAACGTTGCCATCACGCACAATCTGGAAGCTGTCGAGATCGATGGCCTTGTGAAGGTTGCCGATCTCATTTCGGCGCGCTGTCGAATCCGCCAGGATCTGTTTGGCCAAAGCCGCCAGGCGAGTTTCGATTTGCTCCATTTGGCCATCGATCTGGGACAAGCGCGCCGTGTAGTCGTAAATCTTCGCGTCGTTGTCGCGCGCCGCCGACTGGACGTCAGATACCTCCTGAGCTGCCGAGCCCAGCAGGCCTTCTTTCACCAGTTTGCGGATGGCTTCGGCACGAGCTTCGAGAACAGGTTTCAGGCCATTGGCGTCCGCCAGGCTCTTCTTCAAATTGACTCGTTGAGCTTCCAGGCCCGAGCGCTCCATGGCGTCCTGCTGAACTTGCAGGGCCAGCTGGCTGCTCTCCGCTTCGTTCTTCCGGCGGTCCTGTTCTTCCAGGATTCCCACGCCCCTGCGGTTTTCTTCGATGCGCTTGACAATGTCGGCCTGATCGACAGTGGCGATTAAGTCGCCCTCCTTGACGTGATCGCCTGTGCGCACATGCAGCGAGAGGATGCGGCCTGCGGCGCTGGCTTGCGCCTGGGTTAACTGGCGAGGCCGCAGGATGACGCCACGGCCGGTGGCGATGGTGGGAACACGTCCCACAACGCACCAAACTCCCACCAGGGCGAGCAGGGCGCCGGCAACCACAATCAGCAACCAGTCCTTGGCGCTGGCAACCGGCATGAGCTGCTCCAGGTTGTCAGGCGACGAGAACCGTTCCAGCGCTTCTTTACGGAATAATCTCTTGTCCGGTTCAGCCATTCAGCGCGATTTCCCTATCAACTCTCACTCCGACCTCAGGCGGCGTTGTATCCAATCAAAGCGCGCGCCGGCCATGGAAACATTGTCCAGCGCATCAAAGCCCATCTCTCCTTCGGTCTCCATCGCAGTGCCACCGGCGAGCGCTGCCACCGAATGCCGGAGGCGAGCGGCCAGAGACATTGCGAGCGCGCGATAAAAGCGGGCGGCAAACGCGGAGTCTTCGGCCAGTTTCGTATTGAGACGACGCCGCGGAATGTCCAACACTAAAGAAGGCTCCAGCGCCAGCACCGTAGCCGAGGGCGGGGCATTATCGACAAATGACATTTCACCCATGACCTCACCGGACAGCAGCCGTGCGACCTCGCGGCCACCAAGGGCGGCGG
>JBAUOG010000794.1:0-5175 GCA_049579625.1 Bryobacteraceae bacterium | reverse complement strand
TGGGGATGATCACAGCCTTATCACTTTTGGAGCAGGGTTTTCGCAGTCTGCCATCTCCAGTCGCATTTGTGCGGGCTGGCGGCTTTTTCGAAAACTTTCTTTTCGGCTTACAGGCCGCCCAAGGCGGCACACTACCAGTCTTCTACAATCCTACAAGCCGGAAATCGACAATGGTCGCGACAGACGACGTCGGCGCAGAGATAGCAAAGCTTCTGACCGGGCCGGCGTGGTCAGGACATCGCGTTATCGAGCTTGGTTCGATGGTAAGCGCGGATGAAGTGGCGGAACAATTGGGTGAAATTTTAAAACGCGACGTAAAAGCCTTTGCCGTCCCGCGTGCAGGATGGGCGAAAGCGTTCGAGCAGTTCGGCGTCCCGAAGGGCCACACTGGACCCGCCGAAGAAATGTTTGAGAGCGTGAACGCGGGATGGATGGGCCTCGGAATCACGGGTACGGAGCACGTGGAGGGTACGACGTCCGCACGCGATGTATTCGCAGCTGCTCAGAACCCCGCCAAGGCATAAGTCCGGGGCAAGCCAATATGAAAGCTGAACACGCAATAGATAAACCCGCGCGGGCAGGTCTGGCAACGCAAATAGCCGCGATGGTAATAACCGGCCTTGTCGCCTTTATTTGGGTGTACTTCGGAGGGTTATACCTGGTTCGCGATCCCGGCGAATGGAGGATCGCCAATCAGCAGCTCGGATACCCGCTCTATATCATTCCTCTGATTGGCGTGACCCACATCCTTGGGGGCGTGGGCCTTCTGATTCCCAATGTGCCTCGATTGACTGAGTGGGCTTATGCCGGTCTCGCGATCGATCTTTCACTCGCGGTTCTATTCACATCTGAATAGCGGTGGCAGTACTTCGGATAAATTTGATCCGATTCTCGTTATGACGTTCGTCCTTGCTTCGTATGTATTAAGACGCTGCATGCGGGCAAACATGTGGTCGATATGAAGAACACGCAGGGGTGGGTGGCCTACCCCTGCTTTTTTTAGCCAGCGCCACCGCATTGTAGGTGCCCCATCCGTGACGCAGCTTCATCGCGGCATGGGTGGGACTGCACCACGGCCCACAGGCTCGGGCGGCAGCAGCAAACCACATGAACGTTATAAACGGCTACCGTGAGATCTGCCCTTCTGCTGTTGTAAATTGAAAACCTCACCACAGATTCTCCAAATCGCGTCACACCCAAACTCCCTGACGACCCAAACGAGCACGCGTCCTGACCCAATACACCTTCTGTCTTGCTTGTCTTCCCATGCTAGCTACGGGGTCAAGGCTGAAATCCACTCCGCGCCGCTCCGGCCTTGACTCCCTCCGCTCCCTCGACCTTCGTCCAGCAGGACAGAAAGGAACATTTTCACAATGTCAGACACGAGTACCCTCATCGGATATCAAACACGCACCATCAGCCGCGACGAACTCGCGTTGGTGCCTACACCTCCTCCTACAGCGACACACCGCCCTGTACCTCATCACGAGATCGTACAGGCTCTGGTCGAAACACTGGGCTTTCGCCACATCAGCGCCGTTCACGACGAATACGCCGTATCTCCCGATGGCATGAAAATGTTCGGCGTTCTCGACCTCGCCACCGAAATACACGGATGTCGTTTCTCGATCGGCATCCGCAATTCTCACGATAAGACGATGCGTCTCGCACTCACTTGCGGATATAGGGTGTTCGTTTG
The DNA here is from genome assembly GCA_049579625.1 of Bryobacteraceae bacterium. GTDB lineage: Bacteria > Acidobacteriota > Terriglobia > Bryobacterales > Bryobacteraceae > CAJCIT01. The sequence continues at coordinate 3,476 of JBAUOG010000794.1, read as the reverse complement.
CGCCAATATGGCCTTCCACGGAGATTACACACCCGTTCTCGCCAAACATTCCAAATCCTTCTCACTGGTCGATTCGATCTCCATCGGCGTTGACCGCATGCAGCGAAGCTTCGAACCCATGCAACAGCAAATTGCGGCCTGGCGCCAAAGCGAACTGACCAACGTCACCGCCAAACTCCTGATTTACGAAGCCTTCGTCGAAGGCGAGCTGGAGGTTCCCAAACATCTCGCCCGCCGTGTCCACGACTTGTATTTTCAACCTCAATATCCAGAGTTTGAGCCGCGAACGCTCTGGAGCCTTTCCAACGCGTTCACCTCCGCTTTCAAAGAACTCGACCCCGTTCCACAATTCAAGGCCACCGCCCGACTGGCGACTTACCTCCAAACTCGCGCTTCGCGCACTTTCTAATTCACCCAACAGGGGAGTTCCCGCGGACTCCCCTTTGTTCTCACTCTCACCCTCCTGCAAGCCAACTCGTCCTCCTCAAGGACACTCTTCCGATCCATGGATCCATGCCGCCTGAGTCTGCCGCCCAGCGACGTTTCCTCCGATCAGGGAAAAGAATTCTACTTTTCCCTTCCGCAACGCTACCCCCTCCGACTAAGGGGCAGCCGCCCCTCACGCGGGCAAGAGCATCCCCAAACTTCGCCCCTTCCGGGCTGCCAGTTCTCCGCTTCGCTGCGCCCTTCCGCTGACGCTCCAGGGTGGGCGATCCCCCTCTCTTGCCCTTGCTACCCCCGCTCTTGCCGGCGAGGCCTCGGGGGTGTTGGTGCACCACCAACACCCGATCCCAATTCAAATACAAAGGACAAATTGCAATGGTAAATCTGACAAAACTCGAAACCGTTGAGATCCCTCTCAACAAGCTCACTCTCTGGGACGGCAACGTCCGCACCGAAGGAGCCGAAGAAGGACTCGAAGAATTGATCGCCTCGATCCGCTCCGTCGGCTTGCTCCAAAGCCTCGTCGTCAAAAAAGCCTCGCGTGGAACATTCGTCATCGGCGCCGGAAAACGCCGCTTCCTCGCCCTCCCCAATTGGCCGAACTCGGCGACGTCAAGCGATCGTTGGCCGTCCCTTGCCGCATCGCGCCCGACGACGCCGATCTCACCGAAATCTCCCCCGCCGAAAATGTTGTCCGCACCGATATGTCAGTTTTTCAGGAGGTCTCTGCCTTCCGTTCGTTAACCGATGCTGGCAGGTCTGTCGCCGATGTCGCAGCCCGATTCGGTGTCAGTGAAAACATCGTGAGTCGTCGATTAGCGTTAGCCCGTCTCAGCCCCGTCTTGTGGAAGCTCTATGAAGAGGAGGAAGTCAGCCTCTCCGTCCTTCAGGCCTTCACCCTCACCGACGACCATGCCACTCAGGAACGGATCTGGAACGAGCTACCGCCGTGGGATCGGGACAAACCCAACGTCGTCCGTCGCATCCTCCTCAAAGAAGAAATCCCCGCCACCGATAAACGCGTCCGTTTTGTCGGACTCGACACGTACGAACAGGCAGGCGGCATCGTCCGGCGCGACCTGTTCTCCGAAGGCGAGGACGGCGCTTCCCTTACGGATCCAGAATTGCTCACGCGCTTGGTGAATGAGAAGCTCCAAACGTTGGCGGCCGCCGCCAGCGCCGACGGTTGGAAATGGATTGAAGTCCAACCGCAAACCGATCACCAATCCCTCGGCAAATTCCGCCGCCTCCAACCCACTCCCGTACCCTTGCCGAAGAAGGACGCCGCCAAGATCGCCAAACTCGAACAGAAGAAAGCCAAGCTGCAGGAGCAGGCGGAAACCGACGGCGAGGCCGACCAGGACGCCCTCTATGACCAGCTGGAAGCGCTACAGGAGCAGATCGACGAGATCGAAAGCCAGCAAACCGCCGCCTTCGACGCCGACACCAAAGTCCAGTGCGGCACCATCGTCACTATCGGCCCTGACGGGGAACCGCAATTGATCTGCGGACTCTTGCGCAAAGAAGACGCCGCGCAGCTGGCGCACGGGCACAATGAAGCGGAGTCGGAGCAGACGTTCGCGGCGCCCAGCTCCGACCAGCCGCAAGGATATTCCGCCACTTTAGTCGAAACCCTAACCACCATCAAAACCGCCGCCATCGCCGCCGAACTCACCCAGCAACCGAAGGTCGCCCTGGCCGCCGTCGTCCACGCCATTGTTCTCAGCCAATTCAGCCTCGACCTGCGCCTCCGCGGCTCCCGTGGCTGTCTTCAAATCAACAGCACCGTGCTGAACCTGGCGCAAGCCGCCGACTCGCCTGCCATCCAGGCCCTCAGTGAACAGAAAACCGCCTGGCTCCAGCGCTTACCGAGGACGCCCCTCGCCATTTGGAAATGGTTAACCGGAGAGTCCACGGACACGCTTCTCTCGCTCCTCGCCTTTTGCGCCGCCCTCAGCCTCAACGCCATCAAAACCAAGAACGACGCCAGCGTCGAGCGGATCCACCACGCCGACGCCCTGGCCACCGCCCTCCACATCGACATGCGGCACTGGTTCACTCCGACTGCCGACAACTTCTTTAGCAAGGTGTCCAAGCCCCACATCCTCGAAGCCATGACGGAAGCAGGCAAAGCTCCCTATTCCAACGCTCCGGCCAAAATGAAAAAAGGCCCCCTCGCCGATCTCGCCGAAAAGACCCTCGCCGGAACCGGATGGTTGCCCGCGCCCATCCGCGTCGCGCCCGCGCCGCTCGAAGATACCACCTTCGCCAGCTCCGACGACGTCGAACATGGGGGTGGACACAGAGCAACAGTAGTCCTTCGATTGGAGTCCCGCTTCGTGGGAGTGGGCGAGCTCGCTCCCACGGAACTTTGTCGGGGAATGAGGGAGATGGAACCGAACGGCTAATACCCTGGCGTTTTACCCATGGCCAAACGTTCAGCCCAAGACGTTCGGCGAAGGACACATGAACATTGCCACAGAGCGATTGTTTTGTGTCTGCGGCCATCGAGAGGAACTCGCGAGGGAGCAGACTGCCGCGCTATTCGCCGGTCAGCAGCTTGCGCAGGCGATCTCGAAGAACGATCCCAGCTGGACCATCCTTCGTCGTCGGCTGAACCCACTGTTGTACTTTCTTGAAATGGATTCGATGTTCGATCAGGCTTGCGCATAACGGTGACGCAAAACTCGGTCATCGGGCGAGGAACGTCGGTGATGATTTCACCTTGCCGGAATTCGGCTACGGCGAGTGCAACGGCTTCGTAAAGCGAGTCTGCGTCTACCTCGACCGAGTGGACGACGCCATCAGCATCGGCATACGAAACCCGGCAGCGAGAAAGAGCCATCGTTCCAATTATATCCATGTATTCGCCTTTATTTCGCCTCTAGGACTCTCGACCCAGTTCCGGCATAGATTGCCGGCATTCCGGGACAGCATTCTAAGAGTGCGCCCTTTTCAGGTAAGTTGGGCCAAGCCAATTCAGTGGCGAAAAGGAGCACTTTATATGGACACTACGAAGTACATCGGGATGG
>JBAUOG010000793.1:0-3881 GCA_049579625.1 Bryobacteraceae bacterium | reverse complement strand
AAGTGCTTTCTGTGTCGTCGAATCCACTACCGTCAAGTTCAGGCTATTCTTCTGGTAGGCGTGGCCACCCTCGCCGAACGGCGACCCGAAATCCCACTGCATGTCATCGCCCAGGTTCTGCTCATCGATTCGGACCTTCATGGTGACGCCGGCCCGATAGCTGACTTCCAGCACCCCGTTCGGCGCCTCTGTGAAGCCCAACTTCTGCATCTCTTTTTCGACTGCGGCCTTAATCATCGCGTCCAGAGGGGGGTTCTCTTTGAATCCCGTGGACGTCAGGCTTCGGCCCGATCGATAGTGATACGTAGTGTAGGTTCCCGGCGGGGCTTTCGTCCAGCTCTGTGTGCTGATCTTCTGCCCAAAGGCACACGGCGCCACGATCACCAGGGCCAATGCGCCCGACAACATAAGAATCTTCATCGTTCTATTAAATTAGCAGGTGAATCTACCAGGGAGGCCGGCACGGCCTTCTTTAGGGCGTCAACGGAAACTTCTTGAATACTTTCTCCACAGACTTGTTGATAAGCTCCTCCACGTCGCTCGGCTTGAAATTAGCAGTTGCCAGCCCCGCCCAAACGGCTTTCCGGTTTTGCGAAGTGTCCACCACCGTGATGAGTAGTCCGTTTGTCTGATATTGTCGTGCGTCCGACAAGAATGGTGTCCCCAGGGTCCACATCATGTAGTCGCCCAGGTACGCTACGTCAAGGCGCAGGCTCTTGCTCACGCCGGCCGCGTAGCTGAGTTCCAGGGCGGCGTCCGGCGCCTGCTGGAAGCCCTTCGCCTGCATCTGCTTTTCGACGGCCTGCTTGACCATCGCCTCGATCTGGGGTTCTTCTTGAAAACCCTTAGTTGTGAAGGTCCGCCCCGGCCGCCAATGATAGGTTTTGAAAGCGCCCGGCGGTACTTTTTCGTAACTCTTGGCCTGTATCTTCTGCCCGAATGCGAACGGCGCAGCCGCCAGGAAAACCACCGCGCCTGCTAGTCGAAAGTTGCTCATGTTCTCTTAACGTAGCAGGCACGGCCGTTAACTTTGGCGTTCGCTATTTCTTCCGCGCCGTTGCTTTCTTCGCCGTCTTCTTCGGTGCAGCCCTCTTGGTGGCTGCCTTAGGCGCGGCTGCCGTAGCAGTCGCCTTCAGAAAATTCGCCAGGTTGGTTCCGTTCGGCGAGCCTAGTCCACTGGCCGCATCCCATCCGGGCCCCGCGTCATAGCCCACGTTCTTGTGGCTCCCGTACGTGACGCGATTGCCACCGACGGTAATGTCGTTGAACGCCCCCGACCCTGCCGGTAGCGCGTAAAGCTGTGGATTGATAAAGCCCACCCGCCCTTTCAGCTTCTGGTTGATGATCGCAACTAATGCCGCCCACAGCGGCGCCACCGCGCTCGTACCACCCTCCTGCACCTTCTGTCCATCCACCAGGATGTTATAGCCCGTATCCGGGTCGCCGTCGCCCGTTACGTCCGGCACACCGCGCCCTTTGAAATTCTTGGGCTTTGGCGCCTTCGGCACCTTGGCCGAGTTCTGATAGGCCGGTAGCGGGAACGCTCCACTCACCCCCCCGCCGCCCGCACCGAACGAATCCTGATTGACATCTGCCTGGTTCTGGTTCCATACCGACTCGGCCGCAATGGCCCCGCCGTTCGTAATCAGCCGGGTCCCTCCGCAGGAGAGAATATAGGGACTCGAGGAGGGGAAGTCCACGTGCGCCTTCCCATCCCACTCCCTCGGTCCCACATCGGCCGCGCCATTGTCTCCCGCCGCTACTATCACGGTTACGCCCAGCATCGCCGCCGCCTGCAGCACTTGATCGAACTGCTTCTGGTAGCTGGTATTCGGAACGCTCTCCGGACCACCCCAACTGATCGAAACCACAGATGGGTTATTCTGCGTGTCGTGGATCGCCTTCGTCAGTGCATCGATGAACCCCTTGGAACTGGCATCGTTGGGCGCGAAATACACCACATACTTCGCACCAGGAGCCGCCGCCCCAGCCACTTGAATATCCAGAACCACTTCGGCGTCCGCGCTATTCGCGCTGGTGGGTGCATTGGCTGCGCCGTCAACGGAGACGGGAATCACCGTTGGCACGGGAATGTTCAGGCCGGCGAAGTACTTCGTCATATCAGCCGGACGATACCCGCCGCCCAGCTCGATGATGCCGATGGTTTGGCCGGTTCCGTCGAAACCCGCGGGAAAGTTGTAGATCTTGGCCAAGTCCGCCCCAGTGAACGCTTTCGGGGTTCCCCCCGCCTCTGGATTCGCCGCCAGTGAGCTATGGCGTTTCGCCACCGGCCGGTTGTCCAAACCGAACACGCCCTCGACGATGTCCTCCAGCTCGGCGGGAATCTGGATGGTTCCGGTGCGGCCCCGATAGGTCCCCTTGTCGTAGGCGTAAGTTTTCAGGTTTACGCCAAACGCCTTGTTGAAGTCCGTCACGGTGCCGGCTAGCATCACACTGCGGCGCGAACTGCTCTCGCGCACCACCGTGAGATTGTGCTCCTTGGCGAACTTCCTGATCTGCGCAATATCCTTGGCGCTCGCGCCGTATAGTCTATCAAATTCCTCGTGCGTTACCGTTTGCACGGGAACAGTGGCGCTGAGCAGATCGGGCAACGCCGTCTTCGGCCGCAGCCGTACCGTCACCTCGAACCGTTCGTCAGCCGGCGATGGCGCGACCGCCTTGGCGCTCTGATAGGGCGCCTTGTTGCTCCCCGGAATCGAGACCGTCTTTTTCGAAGCCATGATATTTATCCCTCCGTAATCTGTCTCACAGTAGGCGCGCGCCAACAAACGCTATTCAGCCGCGCCGTATGAGGATCATAACTCGTTTTTTCCCTGGCGCTACAAGAAACTGAAGTCTATATCGCGGGAGACAAGAGCGACGGGGCGTTATGCTGAGGTTCCCCCACGCTCATGCCAAGATAGTCAAATGTTCAAGCTCTCTTGCCTCATCCTGTTGGGCCTTGTCTCGCTAACTGCCGCTTCGCTCCTGCCTCCCGAGGAGGATCAGAGACTAGCGCGGGAAATCTATAAGGAGATGATCGAGAGCAAGTCGGGGTTTACAACGGGCGAGACTACAGGCATCGCCAAGGCGATGGCGGAACGGCTAAAAACAGCCGGCTTCCCAGAGTCCGATATCTGGGTTGGCGGAGCGAAAGACACCAAGTACAACCTGGTGGTTCTCTACCACGGCACCGGCGCGCGCAAACCCATTCTGCTGTTGGCTCACACCGACGTCGTGGAGGCGAAGCGCGAGGACTGGAGCATGGATCCGTTCCAGTTCATTGAAAAGGACGGCTACTTCTACGGTCGTGGAACTGCGGACGATAAGGCGCAAGCGGCCGTCTGGATTGCGAACCTGATCCGGTACAAGCGCGAAGGCTTCAAACCGGATCGCGATTTGATCGTCGCCCTGACGGCCGATGAAGAGGGCGGCGGACCCTACAACGGCGTTGACTGGCTGTTGAAGAACAAGCGTGAGCTGATTGAGGCCGATTACGCCTTGAATGAAGGCGGCCGCGGCGAGAGTGTCGACGGCAAGCGCATTGCCAACGATATCGGGTTGGCCGAGAAGACGTACGCCGATTTCCGTTTTGAAGTCCGCAACAAAGGCGGCCACAGTTCGCGGCCGGTTCCCGACAATGCCATTTATCACTTGGCGGGCGCGCTCTACCGGCTATCAGGCTTCTTATTCCCGATGCGGCTGAACGACGTGACGCGCGCCTACTTCGGCCAAATGGCGAAGATTGAAAAAGGGCAGTTCGCTTCGGATCTTGCGCAAGTGGCGCAAGGCTCACAAGAAGCGATGAAGCGCATTGCCGCGGAGTCGCCGGGCATGAACTCGATGCTGCGTACAACTTGCGTCGCGACGCAGCTTGAAGG
>JBAUOG010000792.1:0-9247 GCA_049579625.1 Bryobacteraceae bacterium | reverse complement strand
CCGTCAGCAGGACCAACTCCTGGGGGTTCTTGACCGGCAACATCCGCAGGAGCAGTTGGTCAATGAGGGAGAAGATGGCCGTGTTCGCCCCGATGCCTAAGGCGAGCGATAGAATCGCTACGCCCACAAAGAGCGGCGACTTCGTAAGCGTCCGAATCGCATACCGAATGTCTTGTAGGATGTTGGCGAGGCTCATGATCTTCTTTTGACGGTGATAATGCCAGGTTCGTTGGCAAGAACGTACAAAGCCAAGCAGGCTCTTCAGCAATTCGGGGAGCGTGTTACGAAGCCATGCCCCAAATAAAGAATCAGAACGTTAATTTGTATTATCGGAAGCTTCCTTCGATCGCCGCGCTCGGCAAGACTCCGGAAGCGACCCGTAGCCTGTCGATCGTCACCACTCTCCTAATGGTGATGCTGGGTGGCGCCTGGTCCCGACCTTCATTTTCCCGAAGCGGCTGCAGAAGCTGTTAAAGTTCAGGGTTGAAAAAGGGAAATTGTACATTCAGTCCAGCGAGAAAAGGAAACAAGTATCGTGTTGTGGGTCAGCAACTGTTAGAGAACTAGCGCCGAATCGCACTAGCAGATTATCCCTGCGCCTTGTGAAACGCAGCCCAACGCTTCTTCTGTGCGGCGGCGATGCTTTTCCTGGCAGCTACACTCAAGACCCGCTTCTTTCTAATAGGAGCCGCAATCACAACCGAGACAGCGTTCTGCGTCTTCGGAGGTCTGCCTACACGTTTCCCGAGCAAGCTCCTCACCTCCCCGATCTGTTCTTCTAATTTTTGTTTTTGTGCTTCTAGGCCTTGCAGTGCGGCTTCAAGTATTTCTCTCGGGATCAACGAATTTGCCATCACTCTTTGATAGCACGCAGCCGTCGGTTTAGTCGCTGGGGATTTAGTTCTAGTACTTGGAGCGCTTCCGTATTCTTGCTTTCGTTTACGGTCCAGATTTTCGCACGACTCGTCGCCCAAGTCCCGAGGACAGTACTATTCAGCCGTTTCGTACTAGGACCTGCTCTCGGTCAACGAACGACTAGTCATGTTTTCATAGGACTGGGTGGATGACTCAACCTAAACGCAGCGGATCATCGTTGTCTATGAATACAGAATTTGACGCTCAAACGTTCACAACCAGACTGAAGCTGGGCGAGTATGACGGGAACTTGTTTGAAGAACCGCGGAAGCTCTCTGCTCTCCAGTTGGAGCAGGTGGCGGACATTCTTAAAGACGAAACCATCAGCCGAAACCGCCTTGATGAAATGAGGCGATAGAGTGACGCTTGCACCAACGCCTCCAATGGCATCTCCCTCAAAAGAGTTTCACCCAGATATGCTTTCAAGTTGAAGCAGGTGCGGAAATCCTAATGGGAAACAACTGAATGCGTCGCTAGCAAGACTCGGATCCATACCATTCCAAGCAGCAGTACAATTGTCAGCGCACCGAAATACCTTTGCATGGACGCCCTCCGCTCAAAATCTGTTCTGCTTGTCGCCGCCTTTTGCGGTTATGTCCAGTTCTGAACGTCAATGAATCGTGGGCTTGAAGTCTTCTCCTACATGAAAGGCTTCCTCACCCGAAGACCCTTGAGAAAGTTGATCCCACGTCGCCGCAAGCGCATCAGCGGTCACGTCTAACAGATCGAGCAGAGAGTCCATCCGATTCGCGAACGACCTCACTTCGAACGCCGGATGCTGTTGTGACGGCAGAACGGCCTGGGTTATCGGGTCCAACGATTCGATATCGTTAACCAGAGCACTGAAAGCGGAAAGACTCGCCACGCCTTCGCAAGTAAATTCCTTTTCCCATTCAACCGTCTTGATGATCTGACAGACGATCTGCGCCAGCCACCGCAACGAGTGAGTCCGGTACAGGGAGATCGGATCGGTTCGAGATTTCAGAAAGTTGCTGCCCTCCCCGACCAAAGCCTTCAGGTGCAGTTCAAGTGCCTGTCTATAGAGGAGGACAATAGGCAACTCATCCGAAGCCGTTAACGGGTGTCGGCTGCTTTCCAAGTTCTCCGCGAGCTTCTTTGCCGCTTTCCGAAGCGACCGAGCATACATATGGATCTCGACATCCGCACCGTTATGCCACGTTAGCTTGGCATTCCTGGTCCTTGCCTTTGCCTTGGAAAATCGACTGACAGGTTGCTTTTTACTCATCCGGCACTTCTTCAAATGATTGTAGTTGGCTCGTGACACCTGGGACGAATTGCCAGCTTGCCGAAGGTTGCTGCGTGTAACCACATCATCCTAACGCTCAGTGCCACCCCAAATCTTGCGTTAAGAAACTGACGCCGCCATCTGGAACCTCCTTATTTGTCAAACACCTCCGTGAGTGGCAATCCGAGTGCACATATGAATAATCGGCAAGACGGTGGAACTGATTATGGATAAACAATTCGACGCTGGAAACTTCCCAACCAAGCTGGACCTGAGCAAGTTTGACCCGAACTTAATTGAAGAACTGCGAAGGCTATCTGTTCTCCAGTCGGAGCGAGTGGAGGCTTCTCTAAAACGACCAACCGATACTGACAGATACGACCAATCTGGGTTAGCGATCCTCCGTCGAACTGCTCTTGACAAGTGCTCCGCCTCACTCGACAGCCAGTGACAACACTCCGTCACCTGACCGCCCAGGGTCATTCTCCGCTCGCTCAATCGCAGTTTGAGAGACAGATTGCGTCAAACCCGATATCAGCGCCGGGTCCAAGGATTCGACTTGGTTTGCTACTGGCTAAACGCTCAACCACGCCGCCACTTGCGTAGCTGTTGCTGAAAGAGTTCTTGCAATCGATCCCGAAGATCAAGAGGAAAAAAGTCGTTTCTGATGAACCTCCCAGACTTTCGGACTTCAGCAATGGCTCCGTCAACAAAGTGTTGGGACAACCCCAGGTCGTCAACTAACAGACCATTCAGTGCTTGCAGATCCCACGCACGGCCATACGGCCGTACTTCGACTGCGCTTGGGTAAGGATCTACTGTCACCCTGTATTCACCCTCGGCATCTAGTGAGATCGAGAGCGTGAATTGCCGGCTGTCCACTGTGGATGGTTTAGCATACTTTTTGTGACGTCGCAGCAAGAATCAGGAACAAGAACGCGAGCTGGCTTCTGCGTTCCATAAGGCCTCATGGATCATCCTAGGCTCGTCTCGCCGGGTCGGCAACTGGAGGGCTGGTCATACTGCCCATTCTGTCCGGAAGACGAAGGGGCTCAGCCTTGCCCAATCGCAGGGCGCGATGATTCTTGTCCCAGCCGTACAACCGGGACGCTATCAGTTATTAACGGCCCACGTCGCTTAACCATTAAAAGACCGGAAGCTAACCTCGACCCTTCCGTCGATGCTCCTGGGTTTTTCGGCGAGAGTGTCCGGCTCGAAGAGCCGTTGGTTAGTCGGCCGAGCCCGTTGGCTGACCAAGGACGTGTTTTTCGCCGGACAGGTCAGGCTGCGGGCTCGGGAGGGTTGTCCGAGCGATAGCAAGAATCCCAATATATCGGCTATGACTGCGCTGGATTGTTATCGCCAGTCGCCACGATGTACGGGAACTGGCCACAGGAGAGAAGGGAGAAAGCCGTTTCGCGCGGCAATGGCAACGCACCTAGCCGTCTCGCCCGGACTCGCCGCTTCTATCCGAATCCTTGCGGCAAGGCGAGAATATTGGTTCCAAGGGGAAGGCCCAGGATCGCGTTTGCAGCCTCAACACCGGACATGACGGCCGCCTCGACGCACCCGACATTAAAGCCGTTGTTAGTCCAGTCTCCTGTGAGAACTAGGTTCGAGAAACCGGATTGATCCACACGCAGACGTGCCTGCGTGCTGCCTGCCGCAGCTAGAACGTACCGCTCGGATGGATCAATGTTACAGCGAAGGTATTGGGCATCGAGACGGCCTTCCCCAACGCGGTTCTGATCGTCCAGGAGCAACGTCCAGTCGAAGCCGGTCCCGCTTGACGCCTGCACCGAAGGCCAGAGACGGTACAAGTCGTTCGTCAGAAGGCTGAGTGCTGTCTGCCGCACCTTCGCCAGTTCTCGTGCCGGCGCGTCCTTGTCCTCGCGAGCCGGAATTCCTCCCGGCATCTGGCCGCAGAAATAAGCAATGCTCCGCGGTGTTTGGTCACTCGGCCATGTTTCCCGAGGAATCAAATGTGTCATGTCAGCCCAGGTATTCAAGGGTTCTACATAGGCATCCAAGATGGGGCTCGGGAGCGTCCACCCTAATTCCGGCAGCGACCGGTTAGTCCAAAGCTGCAACGCCATCGTGCGAATCGTCTCGACGGTGCTCCCCATGCGCTGCCAAGCGAGCGACGCGGCGATAAGTTCGGAACAGATGTACGGCAAACTACCAAGTGATATGCCCAGCACCACCGTGTCGAAGTCTACGCCAGCCTGCAACACTCTCGCCTCAACGTCTTGCCAGGGGGTCCAAAACGACTCAAGACTGATGTCGAGATCTCGTAATTCGTCTCCGTTCTCGATCTGGTCGTACAGTGGAGCACTGGGCCAGCACGGCAGGCCTTGGCAATCGAACAGCGGATCGTAGTCACGAGAGCGGTCCTTCAGATAAACCTGCCTGGCAATTCGAATGCCGGCGATTGCTTTCTTCTCGGCATCCAAGGCCAGGTTCTCGACGCGATGGAAGAACTCAAACTTTACGCCCCTTTCCTTCAATACTGTATAGATCGGTGCAAAGATCGTGTCTCCCATCCCCGCTTGCATCTTCCAGAAGATTGCACCCTTATAGAAAAGGAGCAGTCGCAAAACGCTGCGAAGCGCGGGCCCCGCGGCAAACGACGGCTGTTTGTAGTCACCATCACGGTAAGCGAAGCCGAGATCGTAGAAGCCTCGAACAAGTGATGATTTCTGGACATCGTAGGAGATGTCTGCCGCCCCATGGCGCTTCAACCACAACTGAAAGTCCTCTTCGAGAATGTCCAGACCCCGCGGATCGTCGATGACACCATCACGAATCAGTCCTCGAATCGTCGTTACTCCGAGGTCCATCAGGATATAGAGCCGCCGGATTTCATCGTTGCTATCGATATCCGCCTGCACTCGGGCCCACAGCCACGCGATGAAGCGGTCAAGCAAGACGAGGAGCGCGTCACGTTGCCGGTCTGTGTGCTTTTGGCTGGTCGTATCGATCGATTTGACGAATGTGTCGATCGTTTCGATCAAGTGAAGCCCGATCGAAACACAGGACGTTTCAACGGCTAGTCGTATCTCATCCGGAAGCGCCACGACCGACGCGATGAAGTTCGCGTGCTCGCGCAAGTCCAGATCAGAATGGGCACATGCGGACAGAGAGGATTGAAGAAACCGCGATCGAAGAAAATCAGCTAACGCGACCACATAGTCCCAAACGGCAATGGGAGGTGCGGCGTTGCCCGGCACCCGATCGTCGGTGGGAAACGTTTCGGGCCACACTTTCCACTGTCCGCCGATATTCTCTTCGATGCACACGAAACTCTGTTTCTCGAAGGCTTCTGCCCAGGTACGAAGCGGCGCGCCGGCCGGCCGGTTCTTTTCGTTTGCCGCATAAACCTGTTGGATAAGTCTGAAGGCGTTTTCGTAGAAACCCAGCCAAATGTGCAGGCCGTGCTCCTCAATTCGGTTGTGCAGCCCTCTCCCGCTGGCACCCTTCCCTCCCAAACGCCAACCCAGCTGATAAACAGTAATGTCGAAGCGGGCGTTCCAATCCGGGGCTTCCGTTAACCGTAGAGCGACAGTCATTGCCGATACGCCGCCGCCGAGGATTGCGATTTTCTGTGGGTTGGATTCGCTAGGCACGGTTAGGCTCGCTGCTGGAGGCCGTCCCGGTATCATAAGCCGCTTGAAACCAGAAGGCAACAGAGCAGTCAATAACGTGCCTCTCCAAACCGCGGAACGGCGGGCTCATGCACGTCCCAGAACGAGGCTTCAGTAAAAAAGCGCATCATTAGGGAACGGATCTCCCCAGACGGGAAACACTCAGACAATTAGGCGAGGGACGTCGCCGGTGGGCTCGGAGACGTCTCTTACCTCGGACTGTTTTCCAGGGAATAGCTGAGCCCCGGAGAGTTCTTCGTGGTTTGAGGGCTCGCGCATTTTCAATTTGTATCAACGCCGATTTTGTATATACTGGACGCCTTATGATTTTCGCTGCCAGGAAGAATCCCGACGCTCAGACCCAGAAGTGGTATCAGCGAGCACTGCTTTATGTCGCCTTTACCGTCGTGGTCGTAGCGATTTTTATCGCATTGATCGCCAGTGCAACCGAAACTGGTTTGACTCTGCAGCAGCGCCTATGGCAATGTGCCGGCCTTCTTTTGGCATGCGCTCTTGTCGCCGGAGGCTATCTGACTTTGGTTCGTGCAGAAGACTCCAGCAACGAGAGTGCCGACGGTGTAGTCCCCGCCACAATTGTTTTCGATGCCGTTTGTTTCACCGTCGGGGGGCTGGTGATCGTTACCTTTGCAAATTCCGCCGATCCCCGGCGCTGGGCCGCTACGATCGTATGGGCGCTCGCTTGCCTGGCTATTGGAGCCATCGCCGGGTTTCTGTTTGGGATTCCTAGGTCCCGGCGAGAAGGTCAGCCCGTGCGAAGTGCGCAAAGTCCTGCGCCTCAAAACCAGTCGGGTTCGAACACCAGTACCGCCGATGGTACGGCCGGCAACGGCAAGGGTGCTGATAGCTCCTCGACCGGGGACAACGGCGCCAAGTCGGATGAGGCTGCTGCATCTTCCACCACGGGCGATCAGACGACTGCGGCGGATCAGGAGAAAGGATCGGCGGGCGAACAGACTGCGGATCAGAATGCGGGTCAGACAGCAGGCCAAAGGGGAGGTAACGCGTCCGTCGTTGCGGGCGCATCCCAAGCTTCGAGTGCTGATCTCCCGCAGACCGGCGATCCGTCTCCGATCGAGCAGATATCGGACTGGCTTACAAAGATCATCGTCGGCCTTGGATTGGCCAACCTGAAAGAGCTCCCTGCGCAACTGGACAAATGGGCACATTATGTCGCCATGAGTATCGGCGGTTTCGGGGATCGTCCGAACGGGGCGCCTGATGATACAGGGGCATCGCTTGCCCTGGGGCTGATTCTTTACTTTCTAATCCTTGGCTTTATGGCGTGCTATATCTTGACGCAGATCTTTCTTCGGAACCTCATCAACAGATCGTCTACCAATTAACCCGCTCATTATCGGAATGCTTTCGGTGGTTGCCACAGCTTCGGCATTTTGAAGCGTGGCGTGAACGGTGATGTTGGTCCGTGGCCACAAAATGAGCCTCTTCTAAATCACGCGAAGCTAGCTTCAGCCGATGTTTTGCGAGGCGTAGCTCACGTTCCATCCTGACGCGTTCCGGGTTCACCACACACAGGAAATAGGGCAGCGTGTCTTTGAAGGTCTGCGGCCCATGGATGAATTCATCGAGTGGTGTTAGTCGTCTCGTTGGACGGTCAATTCTAGAACGGTACCGGCGGACGTGCCTCCCAGTTCAGCGGCGGCTGCGTTACCCCTTTGCACCCTGTGTCCTGCGCCACGTTGATGCTGTTGTCGCCCCATTCCCCAGGCGCGAGGTCGCGCCCAGCAGCCTGGCAGGCGCGTGATTCCCAGTAAGTTTTGACATCTGTGTCGAGCAAGACCATCTCGCCCAGTTCCGAGTATTGGACCAACAGATGCTTTCCGTCAGGATGAAATAACAGCGCGCTGACCTGCTTGATCCCTGGTCGTGGAAAAGGAGCACTGATTGGCTGTCTGGAAGCAACGTTCCAAAGCAATACCGTTCCACCGCGCCCGCCGGACGCCATTGTCCTTCCGTCCGGACTGAATGCCAGGAACTCGACTCCCCCACTGTGCGCCTGCACCGGTGGACCGAGGCGCGCCCCCGTGCGGCCGTCGAAAAACACAACTCGCCCCTCGCCGGTGCCGGCCACCAGAAGTGAGCCTGAAGGATCGAACTGAACTCCCATAATCGAATTGGAGGATCCGCCCGAACCTGGGTCCAGCACTCGGCATCCTGTCTTTTCACACAACCCCAGGGTCCCGCGGCCGGCCTCCCAACCGCGAATCGCCCAACGCGACCCGTCCGAGTTAACGGCTTCCGCGTAGCTTCCCTGGTGCGCCCCACCGGGCTGGCGCTCACAGCCGCCCAGTATTGAGCAGCGATACGGCCGCTCCCGCCACTCAAACCAAAAGCGCGCGCCTGGGCCAAAAGAGGCCGACCAGAGTCCCCGATAATCGGCTCCGGATTCGGCCCGCCGTCGCGTATCCACACAGCGCGCCGGAGTGCAACGAAGAAGTGCGCCGGAACTGGTCAGTAAAAGGACCTCCCGGTAGCTAACGAAGCTAACGGCCGTGCCTTCGTTGCTTCTCCCTTGTTTGTTTGTTCCCAGACTGTACTCGGCGATCCGCGCGCGCCGATTCAAATCCCACCACTGCAACGTGCCCTTAACACCCGCCGTCGCCAGCAACTTGCCATCACGATTGAACGCTGCGGCGTACAGAGGATCTGTTGCGCCTAGATGTTCACCTGCCGGCTCAGGGGTGGTTCGCCATAACCGGACGACACCGTCCATGCCACCGGTAGCGAGCGTTCCGGACTGCGGCGCGAAGCTGAGCGCCTGGGCGGAGCCCGCAGGCCCGGAGGCGAAGATATCCACCGGCTGAGGCTGAGGACTTGCCAAGTCGTTCCAAAGAGCGATCCGACCGTCACCGTAGCCCGAAGCCAGCAGTTCGCCACTAGAGTTGAACGCAAGGGCACTCGTAATGATGCGGCGAGCGATAATTGCATCCGCAGTCGTGCCGCGCTGGAGCTGCGTCCGGCGCTCACTTTCGAGGTCAATGACATCGACGACGTCTGTCGAACCGCCGAAGGCGACCAGGTTCTTTCGCGGGTGCATGGCAAGAGCCCGGGCACTGGGCAAGCCGGTAGCAAGGGTCCGTCCGGCGCGATATCCGTCCCGCGCCTGCCAAAGACGAAAACTCGCATCCCCTTCCAGCGAAGTGGCGTTTCCTCCATGCCCCGAAACCAGAAAGCTCCCGTCTGCTGAAAAAGCAAGTGCTTGCACTCCAATCTTGTGGTAGTCCCCCTCGGGGATCGGATCGCCGAACTCGGCTCCCGCCGCCTGACCATTCTGAATGTTCCAGAGACGGATGCGCCCGTCGAACTGGCCCGCCGCAAGCAGTCCGGACCGAGGGTCGAAGGCTAGCGCCTCGGGCCTGCCCGCTGGTGCGACACCACCCGAGACCTTTGCAGGTTGCGGCAC
>JBAUOG010000791.1:0-1733 GCA_049579625.1 Bryobacteraceae bacterium | reverse complement strand
CATCGGCGAAGACTCCGCGCCGGCTCTGAGGCCCTATCCGGGCCGAGGGCGCGCGAAAAGCGCGGAAAGCGCGGTAAGGGTCCGGACCGTCGTGCCGCCCTGAAGCAGCGTCCGGAAAAAACGTATGTGTGAAGAGTGATTAGGAGGTAAAACCAAGTCAGAGGCTCGAGTCGCCAGGCCAGCACTCTGGAGCCGTTCTATCCGTATACCGGGCCGTGGAAAAGTCAAAATGGATCTCCCGACGCGATTGACTGCACGCCCGCCCCTTACCGGCAGTTGGATGCCTGACGATTCGAATCTGAATCAGACCGGCTTAGTAGCGAACCTGAGTTTTTGTTAGCTGCGACTGAATCAAGTGGGCGACAACAAGTACGACGCAGGCATCCTGCTCTGCCGGGAATGGTATCGATTCGCCAGGGCAAACGGCTAGGTCAGCCTGCGTCGGCGCACGTACCACACGAGGCACCCCAGCCCAACGCCCGCCATGAGAAATGTGGAGGGTTCAGGCAGTTCTGGCACCGATTCCGACACAGCGACCCCGCTAAAATCGGTGCCAAAGTTGTTAAGAGTCACCCCCAGGGTCTCTGCTCCGCCGACACTCACATCAAAGCCAATTGCAATCAGCGTAACAGGCGTTGGAAAGTTGACTACGTTGCCGTTGGCGCTGGCGCAATATATGCCAATGCAAGTTGTCGTGGAGCCTCCCTTGGAGAAGGAAACCGAAATCTCGCCAGAATCGGCTGATGGACAGCCGCTCACGTCGACTGCGTTCAAACAGAATTCTTCAAGAGCGGTGGCACTTTGACCGTTGCCGTTGACGCTGATGCTCGGAGTAAAGGTGAGGCCGGAAATGGCCCAAGCCGCGCCGGGAGTAGCTGGAGTCGGATACGAACCCCCGTTGTAGGAACCACCGGTATTAGACACCACGTTGTAATTCACCGATTCCTGATACGAAGGGGTAAGTTCCTGTGCTCCAAGAACGCCCAACTGCGTGCTAACTGGAAACATGGTGTCTCCCAGTGGGGCCATCCCGCTGGCGGAAAAAGCGAACGTGGCGCCTCCTCCTTTGCTGCCAACGAGAACAGTGTCAATAAAGTTAGAGAAGCTCTTGTCGATCTCCGCGCACCCGGAGCCTGGAGGCAACCCCGCTACGGGAATCGCCGAACCAGCGGCTGGGCAGGCGATGGTGTTGGCGAATGCCGCTGTGGCGAGGAAGAGGAATACGGCGAATGTGTTACCTGCCCGAAACACAATTCGCATAAAAAGCGTATAAGACACGTTTCCCATCTTAGCCTCCGCGCGCATCCAGCAGTATGACGCAAGCCGTGTCCTTTCGGCAAGCGTGAGTCTTGTGTACCCGGTCCAGCACATCACACTGATGAGCGAAGTGTCACGCGCCTTACCCTGTTCCAGTTTTCGGAAGCTGAAGTCACCGCGATGTTGATTCTTCCCACACCTGGCCTTCGCGCTGTTTATCCGCCGCCGGAACACAAACGCGCGGCCTCGCTCGTAGCCCGTGGCGTGTCGGTGACGCGCCCAGACCTAACATTTCGCGCCCACTTGCGATTACACAATTCCGCGTTATCGGCAGCCGGTGGTTTGAGCGTCGCGCTCCAGCGCGTACTCGACCGGCGGCGGATAACGACGCATTGTGTGAGAGCCGGTGAAGACTCCGGCGCGCGGGTTCCATGCGGCCGCAGGCGCCCGAACGGGAGCGAGTAAATTGTGAGCCG
>JBAUOG010000790.1:0-1633 GCA_049579625.1 Bryobacteraceae bacterium | reverse complement strand
AGGGAGGGGAAGGGATGAGCCAAGAGCTTTTCGAACTCCACCCCGCTGTGCGGGAGAAATGGCCCTTCGCTGCTCGATATGTGCGCGTCGACGGATCGCGCGCACTATATATATCGACGAGGCAAGGGCGAACCGGTCGAATGAAAGGTATCTTGGGCGGGGCGACTGAGGTGGACCCCGGAAACTGGACAGGTAGCTAAGAGAGCCTCTCGCCCCTAAATTGGCATGGTTGCAAAGGGCAAACGATGGCGAATGTACGAAAGAAACACGGTGTTGACTTCAAGGCCAAGGTGGCACTGTCGGCGCTCCGCGAGGATGGCACGGTGGCGGAGCTTTCGAGCCGGTATGGTGTCCATGCGAGCCAGATCCATGCCTGGAAGAAAACCGCGCTGGACGGTGTGCCATCGCTGTTTGCTCGGAGCGCAGCCGAACCCTCTGTCGCGTCGGCGGCGGACGAGGCACGACTGGCGTTGCTGTATGCCAAGATCGGCGAATTGACGGTGGAGCGGGATTTTTTTCGGAAAAGGTCTGGTGCCTGAGCCTAGCCGCCCGGCTGTCTCTGGTTGACCGAACCGACCCGGACCTGCCGATCGCGGCCCAGTGCCGGTTGCTGAAAGTCGCCCGTTCGACGCTGTATTACCGGCCATTGCCGGTGAGCGTGGACGATCTGCGGCTGATGCGCTGGCTGGACGAACAGTTTCTCAAGACCCCGTTTTATGGCGCCCGGCGGATGGTGGCGGTGATGCGGCGGGACGGTTTCGTGGTCAACCGCAAGCGGGTGAAACGTTTGATGCGGGTAATGGGGATCGCAGCAATCTACCAAAAACCCAATACCAGTCTCGGACATCCGGCGCACAAGGTGTACCCGTACCTGCTGCGGGGTCTGGTGATCGACCGGGCGAACCAGGTGTGGTGCGCCGACATCACCTATGTGCCGATGGCGAAGGGATTTGTGTATCTGGTCGCGGTGATGGACTGGTTCAGCCGGCGGGTGTTGTCGTGGCGGGTGTCGATCACGATGGATTCGGATTTCTGCGTGGCAGCGCTGCGCGAGGCCATGGAGCAGCACGGGCGGCCCGAGATTTTTAATACCGATCAAGGGGTTCAGTTCACCAGCGCGGATTTTTTGGCTGGACTGGAAGCCCAGGCGGTGCGGATCAGCATGGACGGCAAGGGGCGGTATCTGGACAACATCTTCATCGAGCGGCTGTGGCGGAGCCTGAAATATGAAGAGATATTCCTGAAGGCCTACGGGTCGCCGGCCGAGGCGCGGAGTGGGATCGGCGCGTGGCTGAGCTTCTATAATGACGAACGGCCTCATCAGACGCACGGATATCGGACGCCGCGTGAGGTTTTCACCGGCGTGACCCATGGATATGTGGACAACGTAAGGACGTTGACCACATATCCACAGGCCCAACAACAGCAAGAAAAGGCTTTCAATGATTCAAATATCAAGGTAAGTATAGTCTCAGTAACCCCCCGGCGGGCCGGGGATCGTGAAATGGCCGAGAGTCTCTCTTCACTCAGCCCGATTCCTGTCCAACCGATGGGGTCCACCTCAATCCATAAGGAAATCGATGCTGCATCTCACCGGCAGCGCGGCTTCCCCTATATCGAGGTGCCCCTGAAC
>JBAUOG010000789.1:0-8314 GCA_049579625.1 Bryobacteraceae bacterium | reverse complement strand
AATCCACCAAATTCAGCCCAATTGGTAATTCGCCATAGACAGGGCCACGAGGCCGTTCGCTTCGTTGTTATAATCGCATGGGCTTTGCTGTCGCAGAAGGGGCAGTCCGAGAAATCCCGCATACCGCGAACTCGGTGAACTAGTGGGCTCGGACGGCTACTGATAAGGCCATCGCGTTGAAACACAGGCGGTCTTCCCAGACTCAAGCTGGTCAAGGGGACATTGATGCTCACATCCCGTCGAGCTCTCGTACTGGATCTATCCGTATTTGCTCTTCTTTCGCTGGCTGGCTGCGGCAAGAAAGGCGTGGCCCCCGGTGGCAGCGTGCAGGCAGAAAAGTCATCCGCTCCCGCTCCGCCAGCAGCCGCGCCTGCAGCAGTATCTTCGCCAGACGATCTTCCTCGTCCAACCTCGCTGGCGTTACCGATCAATGTCGAGCGCCGCACGGGCGATCTCCGTCTCGTCAATTTGACGGCAGACGCCCGTCCCTTAGAAGTGGCTCGGCTGAGCGGGGGTTGGCTACCGATATGGCTGGATATCTTCGCGCTTTCCGTGGCTCGCTTTGCCTCTAACCCCAATACGATGACTTCTCCAAGGTCATCGCAGAACTGCAGTGTAGCGATGCGAAAGCGATTCTCGGCGGCAGCAAAATATCGCTTCATGTCACGTCTGCGGTTTCTCCTGAGCGGCGTCAACGAAGGAACCAGCCAACTGCCACCGCAACGATCATGAGCTTTATAAGCCAGCCGATGGCGTAAGACACCACAAACACTCGGTGCAGCTTCATAAATGCTCCATTAGCCAGGATCAGCGGAAACGGGCCGATCAACCACACCGCAACCGCCAGTTTGATGGCGTCCGATACTGAATGAAGACCTAGCCGGACGGTGACATAGGCAAAGACCCCACAGGTCAGAAACGGTAGCGGGCTGGTCAGAGCAATCGCTCTCGCTTCGACACCCTGACGCCAGATTTCTGGATAGCTGTAACGCCGATGAATCCAATCGCCGGCGAAGAACCAGTCAGTTAGCGACGAGACGACACCGGCGCCAACAACAATCACCACGAGTCGTACCACGCTCATCATCATCGCCTCCACGACAACGTTGTTGCCAACGATAACACCACTTAACTCTGCCGACGACGAGACGGGGATGCGCAATACCCGTGAAGCGGTTTGGCGATGGCTTCCGGGCTGGCCAACTTAGTAAATCGACCAGACGCCCGGTGTCGCAATCTCGATCAGATGCCGGTCTGGATCGCGGAAATAAATACTTTGGCCGCCCAACTCCCACGCTCGTTTCTCTTCCAGTGCGATTCCGTTTTCCGCGAGCCAGTCTTCCCAGGCCGTCCGTTCTTCCGCTCGGATCGCGAACGCGACATGAAGTTCGCCATCGCCATCGTGCGGCGTCTCCGTTGCACGCGAGCCACCCTTCATGAATAACAACAACACTTGGCGGGTGCCCGCTTCCATGGCGCAGCCGCGCCCGCCGAAGTCGCAGATGACCCGAAACCCGAAGATCTTCTCGTAGAACCGAGCAGACCGGGCCACATCATCTACGTAGAGTGAGGACTCTAGGATTCCCTCCGTCTTCGGATGCATCTCGCCCAATACTACTGCGGCGCGTCATGTGTCGGTGCGCCGCGCTCGCGTGTGCCGGGATCACGGCATACTAGAGCGCGCTCTTCGCACCGTTTGAGATGTCGGTTTCTCAATCAACCGCATAAAACGCCTTTTCAGCTTGAGGCCTCCGCCGTCCCGAGGTAATGTCCACATGGCTAGCGATATAGCCCATTAAGAGGACTGAAAATGAATGATTTAGTAGTAGCGGGCCGGGCCGCAGAGTGGCGCAGACTGAAGGCTCTGGTCCTTGATAGTGTCTCCTCTCCGATTACAAAGCGTGTGTACAATCTTGGCCTCGACGAGTTCTTCGCCTGGTACAGCAGCGAGCCGCGGGCCGGCCTGACGAAGGCCACCGTGAGCGCCTGGCGCGTTGCACTGGAAGCCCGCGGGCTCGGCTCCGTATCCATCAACGTCCGGATAACTGCTGTTCGGAAGTTGGCCGTCGAGGCAGCCGACAACGGACTGCTGGCGCCGGAACTCGCCGCCGGCATCTCTCGCGTCAAGGGCGCCAAGTCCAAAGGCGTGCGCGTTGGAAACTGGCTGTCCCTTAAACAAGCGCAAGCGCTTCTGAACACGCCGGACGTGACCACCAAGAAGGGTCTGCGTGATCGCGCGATGCTCGCGGTGTTGCTCGGCTGCGGTCTGCGCCGGTCAGAGGTGGCAGCACTCACGCTGAGGCACATCCAGCAGCGGGATAACAGGTGGTGCATCATTGACTTGGTCGGTAAGCACGGGCGCGTGCGCACGATCCCGATGCCGACCTGGGTGAAGAGCGCAATTGACGCTTGGACAGCACCAGTCGGATTGACCGAAGGCTACGTCTTGCGGCCAGTGAGCCGAGGGGACGAGATTCGCGGCGAGCGCCTGACGGAGAAAGTCATTTGGCAGCTGCTCCGGCCGTACGCGGTGGCTGCTGGAGTCCCTGGAATTGCGCCCCATGATTTGAGACGCAGCTGCGCGAAAATGTGCCGAGCTGCCGGTGGAGAGCTTGAGCAGATCCAGCTTTTGCTGGGCCATGCATCCGTCCAGACGACAGAGCGGTACCTGGGCACCAAACAAGATCTGGTCCACGCGCCAAATGACGGGATCAAACTGAGAATCGCGGTTTAATTGCCCGCCCCGCGCCGTGCGACTGGGGGGAGGTCAGCGAGCACGATCGCCAGGAGAATGAGCTCTCGGTAACGAACAGCTTCCTGCTTCTCTCTTCGTACACTCTCGCCAGCGGCACCAAACTCTGGGTCATCACAGAGGCGGACCGCAGCGCAACGATGCTACTCTCGCCGGCGGAATACTGATGGCAGGCTTACGCAGAGCGGCTTATAAGTCGCACAAGACTCGCGATTCTTTCGCAATCGCAACTCGGTCCTTTGGATCGAGTTTTTTTATTGGCTCCTCGCGTAGGATAGTTGTCAAGTAACAGAGCATGAAGCATTTGGGTAAGCGACGCAAATGACATCGGCGACCATCAAACTCTTTCTTCCTCGAGGAGACGCGAAGAGCCTCCGGACGGCGGAGATCTCAAACTGGTCAGGCAAGGCGGTCGCCGCATTCCGCACGGAGCTCGAAGAGCTACTTGCTCGCGAAGAACTTGAGAAGGCCGGAGTGTACATCCTAATCGGGAGCGATCCTCGTACAAATGCACCTGCAGCTTACATCGGCGAGGCGGAAGTAATCCGCGACAGACTGAAACAGCATAGGACGAAGGAGTTCTGGATTTCAGCCATCGTTTTCGTAAGTAAGGACGAAAATCTGACCAAGGCTCATGTTCGGTACCTGGAGAGCCGCCTTCTTGGCGAAGCCGCGCAGATAGACCGGTTTACCCTTGAGCAGAATCAGTCTGGTGGCTCGAAGCTTCCCGAATCAGACCGCGAAGACATGAGGTATTTCTTGCCCACATTCGGCAGCTCCTTCCGGTCCTAGGCTCCGATATCCTCACACCGATCACGAAGGCCGCCTCGGAGGCTCAGCCCGGAGGCGTTCTTTTTTGCCGCAACAGGGACGCCGAGGCACGGGGTCAGCGTACTGCAAACGGGTTCGTCATTTTCCAGGGCTCATCTGCTGTGTTGGAGCAGCGGCCTTCCGCAGAAAGCTCCCCCTGGGTCATTGCCCAGCGCAAAGAACTCATCGCGGATGGCGCCCTCAAAGAGCGCGGAGGAGCGCTAGTCTTTACGAAAGACGTGGAGTTCACAAGCCCGTCGGCGGCAGCGGCGGTCGTCCATGGCGGAAGCGCAAACGGCCTTATCGCGTGGAAGACCAAGGATGGAAGATCACTCAAGCAACTCGACGAACAGGTCTAGCTCGAGGCGAGAGCCCTGCGTTTTGGCGTATCACCGCGCTTCTTCGGGTTCCCAATGATTCATATTGAATGGCCACCGCTCTTTGTGATTGCGTTTTTTCGTTATTCCGCTATACCCTAAAGCGGAACATGCAGCGAAAGGTTGCCAGCGCCATGCCCCAAGCACGATTCCGAGGGAAGGCCACAAAAGCGGACGCCCAGCCCTTGGTCATCGCACTTCCCGCCGTCGAAGCACAAGGCTTGGCGGGTCTTACGCCGATGAACTTCCGCGTCCCCACCGAGTTTCATCGTGAGGTCAAGCTCTTCGCGGTTCAGCATGGCGTGAGCACGGTGGAACTTCGATTAGAGGACATGCGAACGAAATGATTGTGCGGTCTATGAGGTCGGTGGACACCTCCCAAACCCAAGCCAGTCGAGAGACCGATTCCGTTGTTAACTTGTCGAGAACCGGGATGAGGTCTCTGCCGCCTCCCGAATGCAAGGTGTACACGCCCCCACTTCTCGCAGACGCGATGGTTCGCGCCATCAACCCTCACCCAAGCGATCTTTGGCTTGACCCCAGTATGGGCCGCGGTGCCTTCATATCGGCCCTTCGGCGGAATGGCGTCAACAAGAGCCGTATCGTTGGCCTAGACATAGAGGTTCATCCAAGTCCCGAGGACGCAGCCGCGACGACAGTCCGTGGCGTCGATTTCTTCGAATGGTGTGCCTCGACACAAGAGCGCTTTACGAAGGTGGTCGCCAACCCTCCTTATGTCGCCCTGTGCAAGCTTAAGCCGGACCTCCAAGAAAACCTGCAACAGTTCCGCCAGACACAGGACCCGTCATTTGCATTGCGCTCGAACTACTGGTGCGCGTTTCTATCTGCCTGTCTTGGGCTGCTGAAGCCTAATGGCAGCCTTGCTTTTGTCCTACCTGCTGCCTGGGACTACGCACTTTACGCTCGCGAACTTCGCGAAAGGGTACTCTCGTCATTCCATTCAGTGGAAGTCCATCGATCACTGGAGCCGCTGTTTCCCGAAGTAAGGGAGGGCAGGGTAGTGCTTCTCGCCAAAGGCTATTTGCAGAAACCAAAGCACAAGGTCCGAATTGACCATCCGACGGCTGCTTCTTTAATAGCTGCGCTCTCCTGTCCCATTCAACAAGTCGACCCGGCGCCGTCCTATGCGGCCACAGTCCGCGATGGTGCCCGCGCGCGGTTCGGGGATCTCTTTTCAGTGGGAATCGGTTGTGTAACAGGAGAAGTGAGCTACTTCCTCTTGACAGAATCCAAGC
This sequence comes from Bryobacteraceae bacterium, assembly GCA_049579625.1. GTDB lineage: Bacteria > Acidobacteriota > Terriglobia > Bryobacterales > Bryobacteraceae > CAJCIT01. Next base: position 3,119 of record JBAUOG010000789.1, on the reverse strand, counting down.
GCCTCGCACACGATCTGCCCACACGCGCGCTTAAACCTGTTGTATCTAGAGCACGTCACCTAGTAGCGTCCCAGATGACGAAGGCCGAGTGGGACCGCCTGAAGCGCGCTGACGAAAGGGTGTGGCTTTTTAACCCGGACGTCCATGCTGAGAAAAGCCGCGCCGTACGTGCGTACCTAAAGCGCTGCGAAATGCTCTGCAACCTCGATGGCTACAAACTTCGCAACAGAGATCCTTGGTACGGGGTGCCCGGAATCCGTTTTGGAGTTGGGTTTATGAGTGGAATGACGGGCATCGGTCCTTGGGTGTCACTGCGGAGCATGCGCGGCCTGGCGGCCACCAACACGCTCTACGTCATCACGGAGAGGACACCGATGGCCATGGATGAACGCGCCGCTTGGGCTTTATCGCTGTTGTCGAGCGAGACTCGCCGGCAAGTCCGGGCACAGTTGCGACGCTATCCGGATGGCCTCGCGAAGTTAGAGCCTCACGACATCTCTGGGCTTCAGCTGTTAACGCCGAAACGCATCGCGGGATCGCGCGTAGCGTATCACCGTGCAATCAAACTGCTACTGTCGGGAGAAATAGAAGCAGCCACGGCGATCGCCGACCGCTCAGTCGTTGGCGCGATCCAAGAGACCTCGCACGTAATGGAAGGTATTGTCTGATATGTCGCAAGCGGCAATGGCGCTATCGCCGGAAGCGGAGGCCCCAGACGATGCCGTTCTCATGCAACTTTTGGAGATTGCCGAGCGTGCGGTCTCGAACCGCGCTCGCATCCCGGTCTTGTCGCTATGGCACCACATGCCGTCGATTGCCCTGCTGGCCTCTCATCTGCACCTAAGGTGGCCTGGCCGCGTGAAATCGTTGCCGATAACGCCGCGCATCGGATTGTTCCCGTTCTTCGGCTCCGATTTTGAGTTGCTATCTCAACCCCTCTACGAGGCTCAGGGAGCCCAAACCGAGCGACAGAGGGCCCGAGCACTGCGTCACAATGCTGCCGGCACGCCCAGCAACAGAAGCGATCTCTATCAGGACTGGGAACAAGCACTGGATCGCCGCAGAAACAAGATCGGTTCATTGATCTTGCCCGCGTCATCCTACCTCTCGATTGACCGGGTAACCGAGACCGGGCAGATCAAAGCGGGGAACCGAAGCACCATTGGCAAGTTTGCTCCACGGCATGCACCCCGTCCGCATATTCTTGTACCTGCCAAAGCAGAAGTAACACGCGAACTAGTTCGGGAATTTGACAACCTGGATCTCGTCCTGGTGAATGTTCAAAATATTCGCGGACGACAACTGACGCGGTCCGTGGAGTATTTTCTGTCACGCATATCGCCCTCGGTCCCCATGTTAATTCTGGCTTCAAGCCCCGCAGACCTGGTACTGACGGGCGCGCTCAACCCGCCGTCGGCAAAAACGACCGTCTTCTCGGCCCCGATCTCACCCTCGTCCTTCGAGGTGAAGCCGGTCAATCCGGACCGCCCGCAGCGTGAACGCCAACTCTGCTTCGCGTTGGACGGTTTGGAAACCTGTTCCCAGTTGCTCGAACGACTCGTGGTTCAAGCCAAGCGAACGTGGTGGGCGACGCGGCAATCACTCTCCCATGACATACCGAGGGAGGCCGTGGCCTTCGAGGCGTTATGCGCCGATATGACCTCACGCCTCCCCGGCGAGGAGCTGGAACTGTTGTCTGAAGTCCGACGCTTGATCGCAGAGGAATCGGCAGCCACCGAACTCAGGAACGAACGCCGTCAGGCCGTCGTCGAAGCAGCTTTGAGAGACGGTGGTTCTCGTACCGTACTCATCATCGTGCGTACCGACGCTTCGGCGGACGGCCTTCGCCTCTCGATTGCGACCGAACTGGGAGTCGATGTGCCGGAACTCTTGCAGCTTGGCATTCACGTCGTGACGGTTTTCAGCCCATGGCCGACCACACCATACGACACCTGCATAGCCGCGGGGTATTTCGGAACCAATACGATCGACATGCTCTTTGCGAGCCGAGCCAAGAAGCGAAGGCTCATCATCGATCCGATTGAGGCACGCGTCGCTGTGTGGGACAGCGAGCGGCGCTTCTGCGCGGTATCGGACTTGCCGCCCGGAGCGCTTGAGTCACTGCGCACCTTGACACGGATGGTCGAACCCCATGCCTGTCCATCGAGTGATCCCATTTCTTTGTCATCCCTCTTCCCCGAGCGTCCCTCTTCGGCCACGTCAGCAACGCACGCGGAGTCTTCGGGCAAGCCACTCCACGTGTGCATTTGTTTTGCAGATGGCTCTACCCGCCAGGTTCCAGCCAACGCCCGCTTCGAGGTGTTGGGCAGGAAACGTCTTCAGCTTCAGAGCGTAACCGCCAAGGACCTTTCTGCCGGTGATCAGGTGGTACTGCTTCACGATGATGAACGCGCAGCCTTCTCCGAGAAGTTGCTGCACCTTCTCGACCAGGGTAAATTCCTCAAAGGAAGCAGCACGCGATCCTCGTGGCTGAGTATCATCCGACTGGTTCGTGCTCAAACCTCCATCTCGGCTACGGCGATCAAGAGAAAGCTCGAAAACGCAGGGATATGTGCCCATGTGACCACGGTGAACTCGTGGCTTCCGTCAACTGCCGGAGACGACTGCGGGATACCAGATACGCTACCTGTATTCCTCGCCTTTGCCTCCGCCCTTGGCATTGCTTTACCCCAGGACACTCTGAAGCAGTGGTTTGCCGACATCCATCGTCTGCGTGTGGATCACCGCAAGATCGGCAGGCAACTGGCCAGGGCCATCCGTGGTGCTTACCTGAGCCGACTTGATCCGGTAACGGTTGCACGCATGGAACGGGAGTGGGGACTTCAAGCGAAGATGCTGCTTGAAGCGGCGCGAGTTGCCGTCGTAGATGATGTCATTCCCTTTACCCAGTGAGGCAACGTGATCGACGATCAAGTCTATAACCGTTTTGCTCGTGGTCTCGCCGAAAGCTTTCGCTCGCGGGCGAAGGGGATCGACGTCGATAGCGCCCGGATCGTGAGTACGCGGCCGCAGGAACATGTCCTTTCCGGTTTCCTGACGCCTCATGATGTTCCGGCCGCCGCGCCGCACGCGGATGACACCGAGGCCGATGCTGAAAT
>JBAUOG010000788.1:0-8551 GCA_049579625.1 Bryobacteraceae bacterium | reverse complement strand
GCTGGCGAAAGCCGGTGTTGCCGAAAGCGATCGCGACGGACGCGAGGCGGAGACGCTGGGGCGCACGGGGTTCGAGGACTTCGATGCGGAAGCGCAATCGCTCTCGGGCGGTTGGCGCAAGCGGCTCGCGATTGCGGCGGCTGTTGTGCAGGCTCCCGATCTGCTGCTGCTGGACGAACCCACCAACCATCTCGACCTGGCGGGCATCGTGTGGCTCGAGAAGCTGCTGCAGAGTGCCTCCTTCGGCTGTGTGGTGGTGAGTCACGATCGCTACTTCCTCGAGAACGTGGCCACCGACATGGCCGAACTGAACCGCACCTACACCGACGGCTTGCTCCGCGTGAAGGGCAACTACAGCACCTTCCTCGAGAAGAAGGACGAATACCTGCATGCGCAGGCGAAGCGGCAAGAAGCCCTCGAGAACCGTGTGCGCACCGAGATAGAGTGGCTGCGGCGCGGTCCTAAAGCGCGTACTACCAAATCGAAGGCCCGCATCGACAAGGCGCAGGAGATGATCGGCGAACTCTCGGATCTCAATGCCCGAACTCGCACTGCGACGGCGGATCTCGACTTCTCCGCGACCGACCGCAAGACCAAGCGCCTAGTCGAACTGGACAAGGTGACCTTCGGCCTCGGGGGGCGCAAGCTGTTCGATGATTTCACGTTCACCTTCACAGCCGGCACACGAGTGGGCCTGGTGGGGCCGAATGGCAGCGGTAAGACCACGCTGCTACGCTTGTTGCGCGATGAACTCAAGCCGGAAACCGGAGAGATCCGCCGCGCCGACAACCTGCGCATCGTGTACTTCGATCAAGACCGTATACTTGAGCCCGATGTCACGCTACGCCGCGCTCTCGCGCCCGATGGAGACTCCGTCATCTTCCAGGACCGCGTTCTACACGTCGCTTCGTGGGCGACGCGGTTTCTGTTCGACCCCGAGCAGCTGAACCAACCGGTTGGCCGCTTGTCGGGAGGCGAGCGGGCCCGTGTTCTGATCGCCCGGGTGATGCTGGAGCCGGCCGACCTCCTGCTGCTCGACGAGCCAACCAACGATCTCGACATCCCGACGCTGGAGATCCTCGAAGAAAGCCTGCTCTCGTTCAAAGGCGCCATGGTGCTGGTCACGCACGATCGCTACATGCTCGACCGCGTGTCGACCGTCGTTCTCGGTCTAAACGGCAGCGGTCAAGCACAGCGCTTTGCCGACTATTCGCAGTGGGAAGTCTGGCAAGCCGAGAGCCGCCAATCGAAGGCGAAGGCTGCCGCAACCCAGGCCGCGAATGGCCAGGCGCCAGTGGCCCGGAAGAAGCTACCCTATCTCGAGCAACGCGAGTACGAAGGCATCGAGCACAGCATCGCCGAGGCCGAACGCGCCCTCGAGGCGCGCCAGCATGAACTGCACGACCCGGCCATTGTCAGTGACGGCCGCAAGCTCCAGCACGCCGCCGCCGCGGTGGAAGAAGCGCACAAGCTGGTGGATGAACTCTATGCGCGCTGGGCGCAGCTCGAGAAGAAGCTGAACTCATAGCGAGTCATTGTCCCCGCAATGCCGCCAGCGAGAATCTCTGCTTGCCGTCCGGGTCGAAGTTGTTGGGGTTCAGCCAGCGTTCGAAGGCCGCCCGGCAGAGGCGCCATTCGGTCTCGAGCATCGAGAACCAGGCCGTGTCGCGGTTTCTGCCTTTGACGACCATGTGCTTCCGGAAAATGCCTTCGAACGTGAAACCGTAGCGCAATGCCGCGCGGCGCGACGGCGCGTTCAAGGCATCACATTTCCATTCCAAACGGCGATAGCCGAGGTCATCGAATGCATATTCCATGAGCAGGAAGATCGCCTCGGTACCTCCAGGAGTCCGCTGCAGGGCGGGGGACAACAAGATGTTCCCAACCTCAATGCACCTGTGCACAGGCTCCATCCGCATCAGTGATTCAAAGCCGACCGCTTGTCCGTGATGGTCGACGATAGCGAAGAAGAGCGGGTCTTCCGCGGAGATCTTCCGTACCAGGTATGCGTCGAAGGCGGCGCGATCGGCAAACGGTCCTTCGGCCAGGTAACACCACAGGCGCTCTTTGTCCTTCCAGTGAGTGTTCTCCCATAAGCTGTTACCATGTCGCGTCAGACTGAGTGGAGCGAGGTTGACGTATTGCCCTTTCCGGCTCAGCCGGCGCGGTCGGGACGCTGGGAACGTGCTGACCAGTTCGCCCACTGGAAGATCGCCCTGTGGTTGCTTGTGTTCCGTCATCAAATCAAAATCCTGCGTGAATGTTCTAGTGTAGTTGGACCGTTTTCCCAGTCTTGGCCGACTCGCGAGCCGCCGCCAGAATCGCGGTGACAATCATGTTGTTCTCCAGCGACGACAGGCCCGCCGGCTTCAGCTTTCCACGGACCACGGCCTTGAGATACGAAATAGAATCCGCCTCATCGGGCGGCAGCGCTGCCAGTTCTTGCAGCTGCTCCTGGGCCTGATTGGGCAGCCTTACATGCAGCGTATTGCCCCCCGTCGCGATGGCGTATCCAGTCTTGCCATATACCTCTAAATCTTTTCGGCTAAATGGCCAGTTCCATGAAGCCTGTATCACCCCCTGTGCATTTGGGTACTGGACCAGCACGGTGGCCTGATCATCGACACGCGGATAGACCTGTGGTTTCACGGTTTGGAGCAGCGCGGTCACGGCGACGGGACGTTGATTGTCCATCAGCCACGTCATGAGGTTGGCGCCGTAGCAGCCGAAATCGTATAAGGCGCCGGCCCCATTCTTCGCTGGATCCGTGAGCCAGTTTAGGAACTCCGGACCGACATGGATCTCCTTCGGTCCCTCGTGCCCGTCCATGGCGACGATGCGGTTCAAGTCGCCCAAGGCATGCTGCTGTTTCACCAGCTGCCAGATGGCGCCGTGGCTCTTGTACCAGGTCGTCTCATAGTTGACGATGACCTGGATCCCGCTTTGCCGGGCGGCGCTTTGAATGAGCTCCGCTTGCGCGACGCCGACAGCCAGCGGCTTCTCCATCATGACGTCGACATGACGCTTGGCCGCGGTTTGGACGATCATCGCGTGGTCCAAGGTGCTGGAGAAGGCCGCCACCGCTTCCGGTTTGGTCTGGTCGAGCATGACGCCAAGGTCGGTGAAAAACAGCGAATCCGCGAGCTTGTAGTGCTGTGCGTAGTGCTGCTGTAGCGCCTTGTCCGGGTCGAAGATCCCAACCAGTTGGACGTCGGGGCGCTTTTCGAGTGCGTGGAAAAAGCCGTCGACGTGGCCATGCACCAAGCCGGCAATGGCGAGACGCAACGGCTTGGTGTCGTTGGCGGGCTGGGCGGAGCACAAGACCGGCCCGAAGGCAGACGCCAGAACGAGGGCAGTGACGATTTTGGAATGAATCATATTGTGAACCATGCTATCTCCCTTTCCGGCGAGAGCACGTCGTAGAAGCGGATTACGAAACGAACCCGGCGCGGCTGGTGCCGGGAGCGACATGTGTGGATTCGAACTCATCTTATTCAGTCTCTGGCACTTAGCGCCACCCTCGATCCGTCTTCCCAGGCTTGGCCCGGACGGCTGGGGAACGCCAGCCCCGAAAGGGGAGAGGGGCGCGGGCGAGAGAGCCCGGCGCCGCTAACGCGGGGATTACGAAACGAACCCGGCCTGAACGGGATTCGTTGATTGGGCGGAAACGAGCAGCCTTCTATCAGCCCGCCCCACGACTGTGCATTCGAACTCATCTTATTGATGCTCCATGACTTAGTCCAATTCAGACCACCTTCCCTAGCTTTGGCAAGCTCCATCGGCCGACTGAAAAATCGAAGCCGGCATGAGCGGGATCCGTCCACCCCCGCTAACGAAAATGTTTACCCCGCACTACGGTTAGGCCGAGACGACTCTCGGCCCGGCAGGCTTGACAGCCCGCGCCACATTTTCGGAAGAAGCTGATTTTGTGGCCGAGCCGCACCTAAGTAGTTTTGCGAAACGGACTCGAACTTCGCGGCAGAACCTATGCTTGAAAATTCGAACCCAGTTTTCGTGCGAGGTGCTGGACCGCAAACAACCTCTCCGGTTCTCAGGATCACGCGCCGCCGGTCGGCTTCCCGCTGAAGTGAGCCCAAAGTGATTGATTCTGTTGGATAAATTAGGTAGCCGGCCTAGTGAATGGCTTGAACGCTCTGGCGGGCGCATCGACGCGAGCGTAGACCGCGGGTCTAGGATCCACCCTACAAACGAGTTGTGGCCCAGCGCTCACGAGGATGGATAAAGCCTTTCCCCACGTTAAGATACTAGTGTTTCCGATAGCCCTATTTCTGCCATACTTCGACCATCCAGTGAAGCTGGTATCTTTGTTTGCCCCAGGGCTTAGGGATAGCATGAGTTCGAGAGCGAGCCTCAGTCAGCCGACAAACGGTGATACCCAATCCTTTGGGATGCCGACCGTGCGGCTGCTTGAGGCGCTTATCGAAGGCACGCCCAATCCAATCTTTGTGAAAGACCTGAACCGGCGCTTCGTGTTGCTGAACTCCGCGTGCGCCCGGCTCATGGGGCAACCGAGATCCGAACTGATTGGGCGAGTCGATTCCGAGTTCCTGGCGCCGGAGCAGGCTCGGCATATCGAAGCTGTTGACCATCACGTTATGTCCACCGGCGAGACGATCGTCGCCGAAGAGCCGGTGACCAAAGACGGCCAAACGCGAACCTTCCTATCGACAAAGTCGCCCTTTCGAAACTCTTGCGGCGTGATCGAAGGGCTGATCGGCATTTCGCGTGACATAACCGACCGGAAACGGGTGGAAGAGGAACTGCGCCGAAGCGAAGAACAACTACGGCTGGCGTTAACCGCCGCGCACGCGGGTGCCTGGACTTGGGATGCCGCAACCGGGGAAACGAATTGCTCGATGGAGTGGTACGACATCTTTGGACTCGATCCGGTGGAGAGCCCGGCGTGTTTCCAGGCCTGGCTGGGTTGCGTGGTGCCCGAAGACAGGGACGCTGCCGCTGCAGCGCTTGTCGGTGCTGGATCGGGTGAGGTTCGCCGCGAGTACCGCATCCAGAGGGGGGAAGAGATCCGATGGGTGCTTTCGATCGCCAGGCGGCTTGCGAAGCCCGGGCAAAGCGCTTCGTTGATGGCTGGTGTGACGCTGGATGTTACCGAGCAGAAAGCCATTCAGGAGGCAATGGCCGAGCAGTCGCGCCAGCTCGCGCGATCGAACCGGGATCTGGAGCACTTTGCTTCGATGGCCAGCCACGACCTGCAGGAGCCGCTAAGGGCCATCTCCATCTTTTCTGAATTGCTGGCGAGAGAGTACGCACCAATTGTCGGAGAACGCGGTCAACGATTCCTCGAGTTTATTCGCAGCGGCGCCAAGAAAGGATATGACCTGACGCAATCGCTGCTTGTCTATGCGCGTGCGGTGAGCGTCGATAAGAGCAACTTCACACAATTCAGCCTCAAGAAATCTGTTGACGAGGCCATTTCGAGCTTGAACTTGAAGATCGTCGAATCGCAGGCCTCGGTCACCAGCGATGAGCTTCCCGAAGTGCTGGGCGACGCTCTTCAAATCACGCTGGTGTTTCAGAATCTGATCGACAACGCAATTAAATACCGTAACGAAGCTCGTCCGGTCATCCATGTATCAGCGCGAAGAGTTCGGGACGAGGTGGCGATTGCCGTCCGCGACAACGGCCGGGGAATTGCCAAGGAGTTTCGTGAACAGGTCTTTGAGCCGTTTCAGCGGTTTGAGGTTCGGGAGACGGCAGGATCGGGAATCGGACTGACGACGTGCCGGCGAGTGGTGGAACGGCACGGCGGCCGGATTTGGGTCGAGTCCGAACCTGGACGGGGATCAACATTTATTTTTACGCTCCCTATGGTGAGTAAACGATGAGATTCACGATCAACGAAGTATTAAAGTTATTGGTTGGGTCTACCGGGGCGGGGCCAGCGCCGACTACCAAGGCGCGGCTCAAAGAAGACTTAAATGCCTTGCAGGAGTAGTAGCGAAATGGCTTCTTCACACTTAATTCCTTTTCCACCGACCATTGTTTTGGTCGAAGACAGCAAAGGTGATGCCTACATTATTCAGGAAGCCGTTGCAGAGCAGATTCCGGGAACTCGGTTGCGTCATTTCGAAGACGCGCCGAGCGCACTCAAGTTCCTGGACGATTTGGATTCGTCCACTGAAGTTCTCGCACCGGCACTCTTCGTGGTGGATCTCAACTTGCCCGGAGGTTGGGGTGGCGCGGTGGTGGAACGGATCCGCAGAAGCCGTTGTGCCGAAGTTCCCATTCTGATTTCGAGCTCGGCGAAGGCCGAGAGCGTCAGAGGCCTGGCGAAGTTCGGAGCCCATTTCTTTTCCAAGCCCTCCTCATACGAAGAGTTCTTCGCCATCGGCAAGATCATTCGTTCGCTGATGATGGAACCGCAGGCTGCAACGTAGGGGTACTGAAAGGCTAGTACTACGGGTCCTCGGCTACTGCTATGGCCCGATTGTACCTCCGAAGATAAGGTGATCGGTTCGTGGCTGGAGAACGCCATGAAGTTACCCTCTGTTCTCTTCGCCTGCCTTCTTTTTGTGACTGTCGCGAGCGCATGCCAGGGATCGACGATCCAGGGCTACGATCCGACTGCTCAAACTTACACGCTTTCCACCACGGTGACATCGCAATTCGAATTTCTGTGTTGTAAGGAGAGCGCCGCGTTTGACGGCAGCTTCACCATTCAGTTCTTTGGACTCAGCCCGTCGCCGCCTCTCTTCTTTCTCATCATCCCAGTCACCCAAACCGTGTTCACTGACTACCCCCAACTGGCCGGGGGCACGGTCTGCTTGGATCCACCGTCCTCTTGCTACTCGCCGCCTTTGGGGGGGACCCGGACCCTTCAGCTGCGGATCCCTCTGGCCAACCTGAATACGACGCCGTTTAGCTGGACATTCAGCCTCACCACCGACATGTATGCCCAGGCGCACGAGCCGACTATTCCTTCGTATTGGTTTAACACCACAGCCATAGGAACCGAGGTCGTCGATTTTGGAAACCTGACGCTGAAAGATCCGTCTGGCAACAGCCTACTGAGCCAGGGCGTCACGTTCGAGGTGACGCAGGTCACGCCAGAGCCCTCAAGCTGGGCGTTGGCCGGAGTGGGCTGGCACTGTTCGCGCTTTGCTCGAGGAGAGTAGGTCGCGGACAGTTGGGTAGGTAGAGTCTAGACCCTCGCAAGTAGGCGGAGGCTCGCTAACCGCGATCCAACCCAGGCCGCCGTGTGACACAGCTATGCCGTACCGATGATGAGGCTCGGATCCAGATTGGTCCTCCGTTTTTCGCTTGGCCTGGCCGGTGTTGCCGCGATGTTGTTTCTAACCGCGGGCTCGATCAGGTTTTGGCAGGGCTGGGTCTTTTTAGGCGTCATTTTTATCACTGGCATCTCTTCGACGCTCTACTTCTATAAACACGATCCTCAGCTGATCGAGCGGAGATTGCAAAGCAAGGAGAAAGTCAGTGAACAGAAGTTGCTCATAAGCTTATGGAAGCCGGCCTTCCTGGCGGCGTTTCTGCTCCCCGGCTTGGATTATCGCTTTGGCTGGTCGCGCGCCGCGCTGGGGCCGATGCCTGTTTGGCTGGAACTGCTTTTTCAGGCAATGGTTCTCAGCGGATATCTGTTTGTGGTTTGGGTACTGAAGGTAAACAGTTTTGCCTCACGGACCATTCAAGTGGAAGCCGGCCAGAAGGTTATCTCTTCGGGACCCTACAGCATTGTTCGCCACCCCATGTATTTGGGCGCCGTCATCATGTGCCTGTCGGCCCCCTTGGCGCTGGGCTCGTATGTCGCGTTGCCTGTCTTTGCCTTAACGATATTGTTTTGGGTTTTCCGCCTGCTCAACGAGGAAAAAATTCTCCGCGAGGAACTGCCGGGGTATGTTGAATACTGCCGCCAGACGACATACCGGCTGGTGCCGTTCGTGTGGTAGGAATGGGCACCGCGCGGGGGCAGAGAAAAGCTTACGATGCGGTAGTGAGAGAGGGTGGTGCCGATCATGAGTCGCCCCGCCGACCGGGTGAACCGTAGGGAGATTTTACCTCACGGCGCGGGCTGGCCGGCAAGGGTTGCGGTATCCGCTTGCTGACGAGTCTGGGTGAAAACCCCGGACAGAGTGACGAGTCGACTGTACTGCATCTTGGGACAGGCTCGCTCTGTCCACGCGGCGATTGAGCTGAGGTTGACGAAAGCGAGTGTCGTGATCGCCTTGGGACAGAGGCGCCTGTCCCGGTCGGCGTTGGTCGGAGTTGGTGCGCGGGGACCACAGCCTGAAAGGCTGTGCCACGAAAAACAAAGAGCTACGCGCGCGGTTGCTCTGAGAATACCCGGAGTTTCGTCCGGTCGTTATCGAGTTTCCGAAGCTTTGTGTCCGCTCCTTAACAGCAAGGGAGCGACTGAGAGAGAGTCGCGGAGCGACTGAGGGCGCGCTCCAGGGTGCGTGAAACGGAAGTCGATGGAGCCAGTCGTGCAGAGTTGGAAGAGGACGAAGCGCGGCAAGCTATAGTCGCCTTGACCTTGGTGCCTCCGTGCCCCTTT
>JBAUOG010000787.1:0-2414 GCA_049579625.1 Bryobacteraceae bacterium | reverse complement strand
GTACCGCCGTTCCCCCGAATCGCCGCATACATTCGCTCGGATTGTATCGGGAAGGTTCCCGTGTTATCGTCGGCTTCGCCGTGGATCAGCAGAATGGGGGTCGTGATCTTATCGGCGAACCAGAATGGCGACATTTTCGTGTAAACGTCGTTTGCCTGCCAGAACGTACGTATCTCGGTCTGGAACCCAAACGGCGTAAGTGTCCGGTTGTAGGCCCCGCTCTCCGCGACGCCGGCATGGAATAAATTCGTGTGCGCCAGCAGGTTTAGCGTCATGAAGGCGCCATAGCTGTGTCCGAACACGCCCACTCTATCGCGGTCCACGACGCCCATCTCAACTGCCTTATCGACCGCCGCCTGCGCGTCCATCTGCAATTGCTCCATGTATGTGTTGTTCACCGTATCGGCATCGCCGACAATTGGCATCGTCGCCTCATCGAGAAGCGCGTATCCCTGCAGCACGAACAACTGGTGATAGGTGAGCCGATTGAACGCCTGCGCATTGTGGCCTGTCACCTGCCCAGCCGTATCGGAATCGCTGAACTCAAAAGGATATGCCCAGAGCACAGCCGGTAACCGCGTTCCCTGCTTGTAATTCGGAGGCAGATAAAGCGTGAACGAAAGCGGCACTCCGTCCGAGCGCTTGTAAGTGACCAGCTGTTTCTTCACGCCGGCCGCCTGCGGCATCGGATTCGTGTAGTGTGTCAGCTGCTTCAGGGTTGCACCGGTTCGGATGAAATAATTCGGCGGTTCTGTGGGGCTCTCGCGCCGCGTCAACAGACGGGTCCCGTTGTCGTCCAGCACGGCGACAACGTTCTCAAAGCCGCTGTCGGACTGGAACAGACGTTCCGCCTTGCCGGTCGCGAGGTTGAATCGGTCCACAAACGGTTTATCGCCAGTAGGCGTTGCACCCAACCCGGAGAACAATAACTGATCCCCCGTCTGGATCGCCAGACGCCGTCCATCCGGCGTCGTTTTCGTCACCGGATCGCCCGGATCGTGATAAGCGTCGTTCACGTTGCGGTTGAATAATACGCGCGTTTCACTGCCCGGCTTGTCCAGGTCCACTTCCAGAGTACGGGTCACCCTGCTGACGCGCTCGTAATCCCACACAAGCGCCTTGCCATCGGCCAGAGGCTGCATTCTGTTGAACCGTTCCCTGACTTTGGCAACTTCGAGCGGCTCACTGCGAAACGGCGCCGACAGTAACATGATCCGGTCCCGATTCAGCGCTTTCTCCTTAGGGTTGCCACCGTCGAGCGCTTCCACCCAGGTAAGCGTCGCCGGTTCGGTTGGCAGCCAGTCGTAGGCGCGGGGTCCGGTCCGTACTCCAGCGAGCGGTACCCGGTCTGCAAGCGGCAGGCTCGCGACCTTGTATTCCATCTTCGCCGCGCGGTCCCACACTTCGACCTCGGCAGGGAAGCGGCTTGCGGGCAACTGGTAGCTGTACGGCCTGTGCAACCGGCTGACCAGCAGATGCAGGCCATCGGGCGATGGTGCCAGCACGGTGAAGATGCCGGGCGACCCCAGCGGTGTCAATTTGCCCGTCTTCGAATCGAGATACGTCAATTGCGCGGTCGCGTAGTAATCGAACAGATCTTCGTCACGAGGAGTACTCAGCAGATCCTCGAAAGTGGGCGCGGGACCGGCGTTGCCCAGGCTCTCCTGCACGTGCGGACCTTTCGGAATCCACGACTCGGCGTAAGGCGCGCCTCGTTTGGCTGGTACGAGTCGTACAATCATCGTTTTGTTATCGCCCAGCCACGCCGCCACCGATCCGCCTCGGCCACCAGCGGGGAACACGCCGTTCACAACGGCACCGTCGACGCGCCGCGTCTGCCCTGTCGCCGTGGTAGCCAACCACAACTCGACACTGTTCGCCGTCGTATTGGTGAACGCGAACTGCTGGCCATCGGGACTCCAGATGGGGGCGCCGAGTTTTGCGTCGCGTGGCGTCGTAATCTTTATTTCGCCGCCGTCGGACAACCGGTGAATCGCGTATGAAGCAAACGTCAGCGCCATATGCATCGCATTCGTGTTCGTATCGATCCTTATACCCGCCAGGCGCAACATCGGCTGCGCAACATCGGTTATCGGCGGATACAAGACAGGCTGCATGAAGACCGCATAATCGCGTTGCGGGCTAACCGAAATCATGGGAGTCAGCGGCGCATTCAGGGCGTCGGCGACGGTCTTCGGGGGCTGTTGATAAGGGAAGTCGTCGGCGAAAAGGAGGGTAAACGACGCCAGAAAGCACAGCGTCAGTCTTTTGAGAGACATGACTCATTTTAGACGAACTTTGGGGGTGAAGAAGGCTCCAGAGCCGTGCCAGAGCCGTGCCGGAGGCCACAGTCGCGGACGGAGAGGGCTTCCTTGAAGCCGTGCTGCGCCAACGAAGCCAGTCACCCCTAACAG
>JBAUOG010000786.1:0-1578 GCA_049579625.1 Bryobacteraceae bacterium | reverse complement strand
GAACCTGGAAAACGGACTTCGCGATGTCCAGACCGATTGTCGTGATCATTTGCATGGGCAGATCCTCCGAATCGTGGGAGCCTTATCAGCGCCCACATCCATGGCACTCACGTGCCGGGTGGAGGAGGTCGCGGTAGGGACGGCGATTACTCGCCGCCCCCCGCACAGATCCCGGCGGGCGCTGCTAACGCACCGGGCTCCCACCTTGGATGGTGACGAGGAACCTCTGGCCACGGATGCAGGATGCGTGGGAACGGCAGGTACCGGTCAGCGATCGTCTTCATTCTCGTCCACGTAAGTCGACGTCTTTGGCTTCGACGCATCAGCGCGCCATGCCAACGTTCGATCATGTGATGGCGGAATGCTGAGATCGCTGAGCCGCTCATCGGCACAGCATAGTAGGCCATCCAACCCCGCAGGACCTGAGCAAGCCATTTGCCTTGCCCATCGATCCCGTCGTGGCGGGTCGCCATGAGCTGCTCCTTGATCTCCCGAAGCTTGGTTCGCATGCGCTTGGCTATCGGCTTCCTTCCGAGCACGAAGCCGCTGCCATTCCGCCGGGTCCCGCAGTAATGCTTGAACCCTAGGAAGTCGAACGTCTCCGGCTTACCGAGACCTCGAGCGCGGCGGTTCGCAATCGCGTACCGACCAAACTCGATGAGCCGCGTCTTATCGGAATGAAGATTTAGTCCAAAACGGGCGAGCCTCACCCTGAGATCAGCAAGGAATTGCTCCGCTTCGTGCCGATGCTCGAAGCCCACGATAGAGTCGTCCGCGTAGCGCACGACGACCACGTCGCCGGTGGCGCATCGCTGCCGCCACTGGTGGACCCATTGATCATAAACATGATGGAGGTAAATGTTCGCCAAGAGCGGGCTGATGACCGCGCCCTGCGGCGTCCCTTCCTCCGTCTCGATCACGCGTCCATCTTCGAGCACGCCTGCCGTCAGCCATTTGGCAATCAATCGGATGATTCGGCGGTCGCCAATCCGATGCTCGACGAAACGGATCAGCCACTCCCGGCTGACCTTGTCGAAAAAGGATTGTACGTCGCAATCGAGCACCCAGTTGATCCGACGCTTCCCGATCCCGAACGCGAGTGCATCCAGCGCTTGATGCTGGTTGCGCGTCGGTCGGAAACCGTAGCTGAAGCCCAGGAACTCCGACTCATAGATCGGCGTCAGGATTGCCACCACCGCAGCCTGGACGATCTTATCCTCAATGGCAGCGATGCCGAGCGGCCGCTGTCTGCCATCCGCCTTCGGAATATAGGCCCGGCGCGTTGGCAGCGCTCGATACGCTCCCGTTTGGACGCGAGTGTGGAGGTCCGAGAGGTTCTCCTCATGGCCTTCCGCGTATTCGGTCCACGTCAACTCGTCGACGCCCGGCGCGGCGGACTTCTTTAGACCGAAGAAGCTCGCCCGCAAAACATCAACGGTGAGGTGATGCAGGAGCGCCGTCAGCTTGTCCTGTCTGTTCCTGATGACGGCTTCTCGTATGCGGGCCTGCGCCTGTGACACGGCTGCCCGGCTCTGCGTCCGGACCGTGCTTTGCAGTTCCGCATTCTCCTTGGCCCCG
>JBAUOG010000785.1:0-5691 GCA_049579625.1 Bryobacteraceae bacterium | reverse complement strand
ATACGACGGCGCTCCGGATTATCCGGAACCGAACCGTCTCTGGCACGTTTTGGAACAGGAAGAGATCACGGTGTTTGGCACTTCGCCGACCGCCATTCGTATGTCTCGGAACATTTCCTCGCCTGGTGACTTCGCCTTCGACTCGATGCGTCTGTTGGGCTCAACCGGCGAGCCATGGGACGAGACATCGTGGCTCTGGTTTTTTGAGAACATCGGGAAGCGACGCTGCCCCATCATCAATATTTCCGGCGGCACGGAGATCATCGGCTGTTTCCTGCTGCCTCTGCCCATCCAACCGTTGAAGCCCTGTACGCTGGGTGGTCCCGCGCCCGGCATGGCGGTTGAGGTGGTGGACGAACGCGGCAAGCCTGTGCGCCGCAAAACCGGGTATCTGGTTTGCACAAAACCGGCCCCTTCCATCACCGCCGGCATCTGGGGCGAGCCCTTGCGCTACATCGACGCGTATTGGGCACGATTTCCAGGCTGGTGGTCGCACGGCGATTGGGCCAGCGTGGACGAAGATGGCTTCTGGTTCCTGCACGGGCGCGCTGACGAATCGATGAATGTAGCCGGACGGAAAACCGGGCCAGCCGAAGTGGAAGACATTCTCTGCGAGCATCCGGGTGTGGCGGAGGCTGCCGTGATCGGAGTGCCAGACAAGGTCAAGGGCGAGGGCATTGTCGCCTTCGTAGTGGCCCGGCATCGTGCCCGTATCCCTTTGCAGACGCCGGACCTGTTGGAACACCTCGTGCGTCAAATGGGACCCACTTTCCGTCCGAAGGAAATCCATGTCGTCGCGGAACTTCCCAAAACGCAGAGCGGGAAGATTGTTCGCCGCTTGATTCGCCAGAAGTATCTTGGCGAGAAACTGGATGAGACATCCACTTTGGCGAATCCCGAGTCGCTGGAATACATTCTGGAACATGGGGTTTGAGCGCGTAGAGCAGCCGTAAAACTCACCCGCTTCCGCCTTTACGGCACGGCGACTGATAGGATGTTGCGCATGTTCAAGATACTAGCTTTATCCCTCTCGTTGCTGGCGCTGGCTCCGGCTGCCGAACTCAGCACGAAGAAAACTCTGAATCTCGCCGCCATTAAAGTTATGGTTGCCGCGGCTGAGGCCGAAGCTGCCAAGCGGAACGTTCAAATTACGATCTGCATCGTCGACGAAAGCGGGAATCTGCTGTTCCTCGAAAAGGGTGACGGGGCGTCAATCAACACCATCGCCTTTGCGGAGAAGAAAGCCCGTCACGCCGCGTTTTATGGGAGTCCTTCCAAGAGTGCGGAGGATGCTGTCAAGAGTGGGAACATCGCGTTTCTTGCGTTCCCCGAAGCATTCCCCAACCAAGGCGGATTGCCCATCAAAGCCGATGGCCAGACGATTGGCGGAATCTCGTGCAGCGGCGCGAAGTCGGAGGTTGACGAAGCCATCGCGCAGGCCGCAATTGATGCCCTCTTTAAGAAGTGACGCTGCGGCTCACCGGTGATTGCGCCAGCCCAGTCGCTGCCGGGAGCTACTCTGGCGTGCCTGGTTTGATGACCCGGTTTCGCAGAACGCCGATGTGTTCAATCTCAAGTTCCATGAGATCTCCAGGCTGGATCCAGCGATCCAGTTCGAGCCCGCAGCCGGTTCCGACTGTGCCTGACCCAATGATCTCTCCCGGGAACACTTCGTCGTCGAGACTCAGGAACTCGATCATCTGCTCAAAGCTCCAATGCATATCCCGCGAATTCCCGGACGACCATAGTTCGCCATTGATGCGGGCAGTCATGTCCAGGTTGCGCGGATCGGCGATCTCATCGGCAGTTACGATCCATGGCCCGAGCGCCGTCGCCCAGTCTTTTCCTTTGGCCGGACCGAGCCGCACCTGCATCTCGCGGCGTTGAACGTCCCTCGCGCTGAAATCGTTCATCACCGTATAACCAAATATGAGGTCGGATGCCTTCGATGCCGGTACATTGCTGCCGCCGGCGCCGAGCACCGCGGCCAACTCCAATTCGTAATCGAACCGCTCGGTAAACGACGGCCATCGCACATCGGATTCACTGCCCAGCAGGGCGTGCGTCGCGCACTTATAGTAGGTCGGCATCTCGTACCATTCCGCGGGGATAGATTCGCCCCGTTTGGCGAAGCCGACACTGACATGTTGCTCAAAGGAGTAGAAGTCGCGGAGTGATGGTGGATTGGGTAACGGAGTAATCAGGCGAACTTCGTCTCGTGGGTAGAGCAGGGTTTCATCATTGGGCCCCAGGTCGGGCCGCTCCGTAGCCCAGCGATCAAATGTCGCGGCAGCCTCATCCAGGGCACGTTTCCCAGCCTGGATAAATCCCAGCATGGTAGGCGGGACCAGCGCGTTGGCGAGATATTGAGAACCGGACTTGCCGTCCGCCCATAAGCGCCAGGCGGTGGCGAGATTCAAGTCCAGCACGTTGTCGGAGAGTATGAGCCCCAAGCGCTGAGGCCATCCCAAATTCGTTCGGACCTCAAGTGTACAAAGGCGCACCGCTCCCCCTATAAGGTCGCCAAACGCACCTACTGCGAAATCCCATCATACGGCAAGGATCGCATACGGCGCGCGGGGGATTCGAGTTTCCAACGGAGGGCGCCGTTCAGGCGAGAGACGGGAATCCCCACATTCATACACATGACCTGATCGACCAAAGGAGCTTCGATCAAGGAATTAAGGAATTAAGGAGGGTGAATTCTGCCGACGCCGGTTAACGTTAGTTACTTTGAGAATGATTGATGAATGGTGGGCGCGCAGGGACTCGAACCCCGGACCTCCTGCGTGTGAAGAATAATCTCCGGCTCCAAATACTCCAATAGCTCTACACGGAAGTGCCTTTTATCAACAACTTGGGGAAACTGCCTTCGCTCAAATAGCAACTCTCCATGCCTCAAACAGTTGGGGTTTTGACACAGTTTTGGCACAGGTCAGTGCGGGAACGGCGGCAGTAAACGACTCGGATTGCGGCCACGCTTTACGAGGATCGTCCTCCAGGGTGAGAGTTCTCAGGAGGGTCCACAACTCTCACCAAGTCGACATATACGCGGTAGACCTGGTGGAGGGATGAACCTTTGGCCGCCAGCTGAAGGACACGGTCAGCGGATTGTCTTGGAACCACGCTCAACACGTCCAGGTCCGCTGTTTCTCACCCAAAGCCACCCTCCGCAGAGGGACTGTGCGATCCCGCCGCTGAGTTGGTGCATCATTTTGAGCACGGTGGTGATCCGCTTCGTACCACTAAGTACGGGCAACCGGTGGCAGGTAGCGGCGCGCGCCTATTTCGGCTTTCTTCTGGCGTACATGCAGCACTTAACGAAAGGCATTTCTTACAGAGCGCGCCAAGCGCCAATGCAGAGTCGGTGAATGAACCGAACTGGGCTTAGCGACTAGCGATAGGCGCGCGCCTATTTTGGGTCGTGGGAGCGCGATGAGCCGACGCGGCCATCCATTCCCCACCGCTCTTATTGCGCTTAGCCGCCTCCACTTGAAAGCTGACTGCTTGTGCGGTTTGCTGAAGCGAGGTCGAGAGTGAGCCTCGCGATATGCGCCGAACAATGGGTTCGACGATCCATCGAAGCGAGGCCGGAATGTCGCGGCTCAGTCCAATCGCCTCAAATTCGAGATAGACGCCACCGTCGCGTTCGAAATAACGTGTGATGCTGAATAGCTTCCAAATGATGCCATTGCCTTCACCCTCGCGCAAGATTTGCGGGTTCGGCGAGCCATACTCTTCGATTTCTTGGATCCGTGTCGCTCGGGTGACGCTGTACGCGCGCCGGTCGTCGACGTGCACGTAGCAGGACTCATAATCGGCATCGAGCGCGGTCTTCGGCAGATAAGAGGTGCTGATGAGCACCATCGAAAAGCGGTCTTTGGCTTCTGTGGTAGCGATTGCTTTGGAAGCGATCACGGTTGGCTGGTACAACTCTTTATATCGCCCGTAATCGCGTGCGACTTGTAACACATCCTTAAGTGTGACGTTCGGAATGAAAACTGCACCGACCCAGTCATGAATGAGTCCAGAAGGCACTCTCTTCGGCACTTCGGGTCCGACTGGCGAGAGGACGGTCTCGCCCGCCCTAACCCTGGCAAGCCTCTCAGGAACTTCGTCCACCCAAAGGAAGGCGCTGCCCGGGCGTAGACGCTGTTCCATACGCTTGCTGGCGGAGTCGACGTAGTTTTCCCATGCTTCCGACGTGGTCGGCTCAAGGCTCGCAGCGTTGAGCTTGGGAGGAAAGAATAACGTGAACAGCGGGATTAATGGAAGCGCACACGTCCGTAACCAGGAACGGCCGTCAAATGTGTTTGCGGTCATGACGGGTTGCCCGACAATCGAGCCAATCAATGTTTTCGTCAGTGGCGACTTCGCAACGAAGAAAGCGCCGGCCTCATGCCAGTTTCGGAGGAGTTTGCGTCCCGATGAATCAATATTGGTCAAATTGCCAATGGCAACAACAAGAGACCGATCGCCGATGACGGACGAAGCAGTACACCACGCCTGTTCCACTTGCGTGGCGGCGTTTCCCGACAGGCTTCCCTCGATCTCGAAGCGGAAAGACGCCGCCCCGTCGTGAATATAGAGATTCACCGCGTTACAATCGCCTTGTCGCGCAACGGTGGTCGCTCTCTTCATGCGATTTGAAGGGCAGTTGCCTAGCCAAAAGGAGGTTTTCAGAAGTGGCTGATAAAACGGCACAAACGCTACTTAGGATCGAAGCAGGCCGCCGTGAAATGCCGAGTGGGAGCTGGCATTTGCTGAAACATCGTCAGTTTCTCAAGTGAGAAGGACCGGCAATAAATTTGCTTCTGAAAAACAGGCCTCGGCGAAATTCGGCCATCCGAAGCAAGCGAGAAGCCGCGATCCGGCCAAGCGGAAGACCCTCAGCGAGCGGCCGAACGTGATATTGCGCCGGTTGCAATTAGAACCAAATTCGCGGCATCGGAAGGCAAGCTTGCCTTCCCAGCACCGCGCCAGCTAACAGCCAATATCCATGGCGCACGAGAACTGGACTGGCTCATTCATCGGCCTAGACTGTTTGACTCCCAGAGTCGCGCTGGGGTCGAATTACACCTCACCTGAACGCCCGATTCTTTTCCCCAAGAATCCACTCACGAATATAGAGCGGGCAATTGCGAAGTTCGACGCCGTTCGATTCACAAAGGCCGAGGAATTGCACGGCAGCCCGATCGACCAGCGTCACGTCTTCCAGGTCCAATATTGTTTTCTGCGTACACCTCTCGATTTCTGCCTGCAACTCTCCCAAATACGCTGAGTTGATCCGACCGCTAAACCGTAGAATCGTGGCTTGGCCGTCCGAAAACTTGTCAATTTTCCACATTCTAGCCGCCTCTGGCTTCATGCGGCCGCGCGTTCACTCAATTTGGTCGCCCGCGATTCCTTCGGTGTTGCCGAGTGCCGGGGTCTTGGCCGCTCGAGTTGAGCCGAAAGAATCGTTCGCGCCCGAGAAAGTCGCGTCTTCGCCGCAGGAACCGTGAGATGAAGCCACTGAGCCGTTTCCCGCAAGCTGAGCTGTTCCAGATAAAAGAGTTTCGCCACCAGCCTGTATTTCGCAGGGAGCTCCGCAACGGCGCGGCGAACCATCCGTGCTGTCTCCAGACGAGCAAGAGAGTCGTCTGGTGACTCGCTCCGAGATACGAGAGCGTTGAGATCGCCGAATGCATG
>JBAUOG010000784.1:0-4294 GCA_049579625.1 Bryobacteraceae bacterium | reverse complement strand
GTAGTGAGGACGGTGACTACGAAGTTGAGATCTCGCGTCAAGTTGACCGTCCACTTTCCTTCGGCCGAGGCAAAGCAACCATCAGTAAAGGCATAACAACGCTGACGGCGGCGGTTGATACTACCCATTTGGAGCCTGGGAATTATCTCCTCGGTCTTCGTAGGTTTGACCTGCCGTGGGTATTTAATCCAATACGTCTGGAATGACTAACTCAGGCATTTGCAGGTCGCGCTTACTGGCGGGTCTGTGATTTTGACGTTCCGCCCGAGTACTGCTCCCACTGGGAAACGGCCAGAATAGATTCGTAAAGCTCTTTGAGCGGGCACCTCTTTTCGATTTTAGTCGTGATGCCGCCAACTGAGTGGCCCGCTGGAATTCTTCCGCATCTCGCCCCCGCTACATGCCTTTGGTGCTTCGTGGCGCTGAAATCCACAGAGATACGCTCCGATTACAGGATGGCCTTTTACTGGGCTCTTAATACAGGTGATATAAAGATCAGCGCTCCGATAATAACTATCCCCCCGCTCCAGTTTTAACGGGCGCTGAACCGTATGAACCTGAGTCGATGCGCCTACGGGGCGCTCCGATAACAACGTGGACAAAAGCTTTTTCCACAAACTGGAGCGCGCGCTGCGTGCACCACACTTCGGCCTTCGTGAATCCCTTCGATGTTGTGAAACTTTCCTGTCGGATTTCTTGTTTTCAACCCCTCCTATCATTGAAGGCCTGGTGGCCCTTTCAGACCAGAGAATCAAGTACACAAACCCGAACGTGTCGAGAACTTCTGTTCCATCACCTTCGAACCCGTGGCTTTCTATGGAACGTATTCGCTCATTTTCGCGCGCCCTCGAGGTGGATGTCCAACCGCAAACGGAGCTCACATCGCGGCAGGAATGTCGCGTTAAATCGATTGAACTCACCCGAAGCTTGCGAGAAGGCGGCCGCCAAGAACTCGCCTTCCACTCTCGACCATTCGTTTTGTGCGGACTACCCGTCCGTCGGCCTCCCACCGGCACGTTGAAGTACACCCGTCGGAATGGACGATTTGTTTTGGAGATCGTCGCTCATCCCGACTATGGGCTGCCATTCGGCCAAGATCGTCTCATCCCGCTTTGGTTTGCCACCCTCGCCGTCCGGCAGATGAGCAAGACCACCCTATTTCAATCCGCCGCCGAAATTCTGGAAGAGTTCGATCTTCCGAGAGATGGTCCGCACTACAGGCGGCTGGTGGATGGGTTCAAGCGGATCTTTTCGAGCACGATCTACTTTGGCAGCGAGTCGGCGTTCGGCCCGAGCCAGTTGTGGGACTCTCGGCGGTTTCACTTCTTCGATCGGATGAAAGTCTGGTACGCGAGAGAAGAGGCTGCTCTCGGGGAGAGCTTCCCTGACCGCAACGTCGTTGTGCTGAGTCAGCCCTTCTGGGAAGAAATCCAAGCTCATCCGGTCCCCGTCGATCTGACGGTCGTTCGGGCGCTGACGAACAATCCCGGGTGTCTGGACCTCTACATGTGGCTGGTCTGGCGGTGCTTCAGTGCGAAGCGCACAGAATCGGTCCCTCTTTTTGGTGGTTTTGGACTTGCATCCCAGCTGGGCGTACTTGACTACACACGTGATCGCAACTTTCGAAGGCGGCTTAGGGAGTGGTTACGTTTAGTGCGACTCTACTGGCCGGACTGTCCAGCGAGCCTCTCCACGAATGGCCGGGAACTGCTCGTCGGACAGGGGCGCGCCATCGCTTCTGCGAGCGCGACGCGACCGGCGCGCCTCATTTCAGAGCGCTAGGAGGAAGAGGATGTTGCATCTTGAACTGGAAACTACCCGTCATTTCAGGCTGGCCGGGCGACTCGCATTTCAGGGCCTCACCTTTGCCATCAATCGCGCCCGCTACGTTTCTGCATTTCTGACGGCCAATGGTAAGAAGGGTCGCTCCTCTCGGAGGTCTGAGTTGCCATGGTGTCGCTTTGAGGGCCCCCATGCCTGATCAGCCGAACGCACGTCCTGAGCCGCTCCTCACCATCGTGGAGGTCGCTGCCTGGCTCGGCGTAAGCAAGGCTTGGGTATATGACCATGTCACCCGCAAGCAACCGCGACTGCCTTGCGTCCGTTTTGGCGAATTGACCCGTTTCCGGCATACCGATATTCAGAGATTCATTGAGGAACACACGGGTGGAAATAGTGGATCGCGCTGAGCGGATTGGGGTACGATCGATCCTGAAGGCGGGCAGCCACATGGGGAAAGATCGCTATCAAGAAGGACGCGTCGTTCTGGTGGGCAAGCGCGTAAAGAAGTGGCGTGGTCATTTCTACATTTACCAGAGACAGGCCGATGGTACCGAAATCCGACGCCATCGCAATATTCTTCTGGGCTTCAAGACGGAGATGGAAAAGGGTCAAGCAAAACAGAAGCTGCGAGAAATCATCACCCGCGAGACGAAGGATGTCCCACCCACACCGGCAAATGTTACGCTCCGCTGGTTTTATGAGAGCCGCTTCCTTCCTCAAAAGGAGGAGCAATGGAAAGTCACTTCACGCCCCAAAACCAAGCGCTTCATCGAGAACTATCTGCTTAGGCGGTTTGGAGATACTCCGTTACCGGACCTGAACAAATTTAGCCTCCAGACGTATCTCAACGAGATGGCACCCGGCTATTCAAAGAGCGTGCTCACCAAGATCCGGGTCTACCTGAATTCCATCCTTGACGAAGCCGTCGAACTGGAGATGCTTGTGAAGAACCCAGCGGCCAGGCTTCTCGTGCCAAGGTCTGGCAAACGAGTCACTGGCATCCATCTCACACCTGAACAAATTCCACTAATCCTCTTTAATCTAAGTGACCGCGACCGCCTGATTGTGCGCATGTTTCTTGTTCTTGGGCTACGCCCTGGTGAGTTGTTTGCGCTGCGTTGGAATGACAAGCAGCAAAACAGCCTACGCATCGACACCAGCATCACCGAAGGCGTAGAGGTGGACACTAAAACCGAGGGCAGCGCTGGCAATGTATGGCTTCCGCTATCAATCGAGACAGAACTTGAATGGTGGCGCTCCACGGCCGCCGACTCAAGTCCTGACGCTTTTATCTTTCCTAGCAGCCGAGGCACTGCCATCAATACCAATAATTTCCTGTTCCGGGTATTGAAGGAGGCGGGACGTGAGGCTGGCATCAAAGGCGTCACGCACCAGATGCTTCGCCGGACGTGCTCCACATATATGGCCCAACTCACGACCGTAAAAGACGTTCAGGCTCACCTTCGTCACATGAGCTCCAAAACAACACTGGAGCACTACATTAAATCAGTTCCAGCGAGCGTCCGGGTCGCGGTTGAATCACTCGACAGTCTGTTAAAATCAAATTCGGGCGCCGAGGCGGTTTTGAGCAATTGAACCCTATTGAACCCAACTGTTGGTTTTGCCCAATGGTAAGTTGAACAAAACAAACATAAGCCACCCTAGCTCAGTTGGTAGAGCGGCTGATTCGTAATCAGCAGGTCGCCGGTTCGATCCCGGCGGGTGGCTCCAGTTTTTTCAATCACTTCCATGCGGTGCGGATTAATGCGCACAGCATTGTGCGTATTTTTTGTGCGCATTTGACTCACTTTACTCTCTTCAGTTTGGGCGCGGCGGTGGCCAGCTTTTCCCGCGCGGCCGTGATATCTTCCCGATCCACGATGCCGTAACGCAAGTCCATCGAAGCCGTGCGATGTCCCATAATCTGCATCCGGACTCCCTGGCTGATCCCTCGGTCTCGCATGTTCTTATTTGCCGATCGGCGCAAATCATGAAACATCAAACCCGAGTGCCCGGCCCTTTCACATGCCTTCTTCCAAGCTGCGCCCACGGTGCTCATGCGATGGCCGTCATAAGCGAACACGACCGGCTCTTCGGGCCACGCGGCGTTATGGACATTCAATGCTTCGCGTAGTGATTCCAGCATCAAACCGGGAACGATTGGTACCTCTCGCGGATACCTGTTCTTCGTTGTTACGAAGCGAATTACAAGCGCATCGAAGTCAACGTCTTCCCAATCGACGCGCAGCCACTCGGACTTCCTGCCTCCGACATAGAAGGCACAGGCCGCAAGCGCCCGCAAGTGACGCGGAAGTTGTGGGTACAAGTTCTCGGCGAAGTCCCGCTCCGAAACAAATCCCTGTCGAGCGTTGTGCTCTTCCTCCATTGGAAAATAGGGAACCGAGGAAAGCATTTTGGGTCGGCGCTTTGCCACATCACGCAGCGCGGATCGAAGTAACCCTAGCTCGCGGTTGATCGACGTCTCGGTGACAGTGCGCCGGAGCTTTGCTGG
>JBAUOG010000783.1:0-12441 GCA_049579625.1 Bryobacteraceae bacterium | reverse complement strand
GGCGTCATCTATGCTGGAACGACTCTTGGCTTGTTCCGCTCGGAGGACCGCGGCGTTAGCTGGAAGCAACTCAGCCACGAGCAGGTGAACTGGCTGGCATTTGATCCGGCCGATCCGCATCGCATGTATCTGGCGATTGAGGGAGAAGGAATGCTCACCAGCACCGACCGGGGCGTTACGCTGAAGTCTCTGAACGATGGTTTTGTTGACCGCCGGTTAGACGCGACGGCCGTGAGCGGCGATCGATTAGTTGCGGTGGAGTCCCATTCCGGCGAAACCAGCGCCCTTTTTGTGAGCGCGGATAAAGGCGAGCATTGGAATCGGCTCGGGAAATCAGTGGGCCTGGATGGCATTCATCTGGAGCACATCACCGGCTTTCCCAACGATGCGAAGGTTCTGTTTGGGTCCACGCCGCATCGTCTTTTCAAGTCGATTGACGGCGGCCTGACATGGAAGCCGACGGTCGTGATGGTCCAGGCTAAGACCACTGCAGTGAGGACCACCAAAGCCTATGTTTCCAAGACGGGGAAGAAGGTGCCTGCGGAAACGAAGACTGTGGTCATACTGGGCCCGCCGCATGCTTTTCCTTTTCATCTAGTCCACGGCGTCTATACGGTTCACAACGGCAAACAGAATTACGTCTTCGTCGCCACAGACCTTGGATTGGTATCTACAGTTGACGAAGGCACCAAGTGGTCGGTGGTCGAGGTGCCGGCCACTGAAGCCGTTACTTCGCTTTACATTTCCCGTTCCTCCGACGGCAGGATGATCGCCAGGGGGGCCAGTTTATTTTTTTCAGAAGATTTTGGCCAGCACTGGGAATCCATCGGATTCCCCCGGGACCCGGCTCTAATCAACCAGATTGCCCTTTCCGGTGACCCCGCTGCGCCATGGTTAGCCGCCCTCCAGGACGGGCTATTTCAGACTTCCGATAAGGGGCAACATTGGTATAGAATAACCTCAGGAGTTCCGGCATCTACATTCAATTCAGTAGTTTATAGTCCGACTGAGCCGGCAGTGGCGTATGCGGTCGGGTTTGGTCAATTGTATGAATCCAGGGACAGTGGCGGGTCGTGGGCGAGCCTAAGCGACGGTAAACCCGAGTTCAGTATTAGGTGGCTCTGGATTCCAGATGGATATGGCGATAGGCTCTTTGGGCTCACAAATGAGTTCGGATTGGTCTTTCGCAATAGGCCCGTGATCCGCTAACATCAAGTGATGGTGTTGGTTATGAAAATTAAATCTCACAGCGGAGGAGAAAAAAATGAAAATTCGGCTCGTGCATAAGCCGATTGGTTTTCCGTTGCTTTGCTTGGCCTTGTTGTCCTTGGGCGGTGTGGCATCGGCACAGGATTTTTGGCATACCCCGAATCTCCCAGACTCAGTTGAAATTGACCCGTTCGGTGGCGTTAGCCTTTGGGGCACCGTTCAGTCGGGACTCGATACGAAGTTGATCGACGGCGGCACAGCGGGTGCTCGTATCGGTGCCAACGTTACAAACTATATTGGCCTCGAGTTCATGTACCAATATATGTGGAACAACGTGCGCCTCGTCACGCCGGTGGGCCTCGGCATTCCCACATATAATTTCGGCAATCGCAATCAGTACCTTGCGTTGAACCCCGTTTTCAACTTCACCCCGAAAGGCTCGAAGATTCGCCCGTATGTGACGGTGGGCCTCGGCTCGCTGAACTACAGGCCGACCACCCAAGCCAAGGCGTATGCGACCGGGCCGTATGCCGGATATCCCTATTACGCTTCGGGCCTGAACAGCAATCTTCAGGTTGGACTGAATTACGGTGGCGGCGTTAAGGTTCATCTCTCCGAGCGCGTTGGCTTGCGCTTCGACGCTCGCGGCATGTTCTCCCGCAATCCGACCTTTGGTCTTCCCAACTACCCCGCTGGCGGGGTCTACATTCCCAACAAGCATTGGATCAACGGACTCGAGCTCACCGCCGGTGTGACATTCTACCTCGGCCAGGTGTATGTGGCTCCGCTGCCACAGCCGGTCATCCAACACAAGGAGTCGCCGCTTAACCCCGGCACCATTGACGGCTACGAAGGTCTGCTGTGCCAGGGCAAGCCGATTACGCTGCACGCGCATATAGTCGACCCGGAAGGTCACCCGCTCGCCTACGCCTGGAAGCTGAATGGCGCGCCATCCGGCACCAACAGTCCTGACCTCACCTTCACTCCGAACAATGGAGGCGAAGACACCGTGGAAGTTACCGTCACCGACACGACCGATCCAAAGCGGAACGCAACGGAAGGCCCGGTCACCTTCTCCGTGAAGGAATACCTGCAGCCTCAAATCACGTCGCTCACCAGTTCTGCAAGCGCGCTGGCTTGCGCTGCCAACGATGGCACGCACAGCGCGACGCTCACTGCCAGCGCGGCGCCCAGCGCCTGCGGCGGCAGCCTCACTTACAAGTGGTCTGTCAGCGAAGGCACCATCAGCGGTTCCGGCGCGTCGGCTACGTTCGACTCCCATAGTCTGACCTTCGACGCGAATACGACTCAGACCAAGACCGTTACGGCAACCCTCACCGTGACCGATACTGCCGGCAAGTCTGCCAGCAAGACTGTCGACATCGCGGTTAACTGCTCGCCCAACATCCGCCGGTTCAATGACGTCGACTTTGCTAAGGATAAAGCTCGCGTCAACAACTGCGGTAAGCGCATCCTGATCGACGAAGTCGCCCCGGCTCAGGCCACCGGCGATTACGATATCGTCCTTGTTGGCCACATCGATACCGATGAAAAGGCCATGCTGCCCGGATCTGGTAAGGGCAAGAACAAGGTCGCTCCCGAGCCTCTCGATGAAGCTCGTGTGATGAACGCAGCGGCGGTCCTCAGCGGCGGCACAGGTACCTGCGCGAAGGTTGATCCTTCTCGCATCAAGGTTGCCTGGGTTGGCACGTCCACGACCCCAGATCCCAGCCCGGGTCTCTGCGGTACTTCGGCTCGTCCCGAGCAGAAGGAACGCAAGGGTTCGGTTGTCACCGATGCGGATAAGAATCGCCGCGTCGATGTCTACCTCGTTCCGAAGGGTATGGCGAAGATCGGCGATGTCGAACTGAAGCCACTTCCGGAAGACCAGGTCAAGGCACTCGGTTGCCCGAAATAAACTGACCTAATAGTCAGTTCACGCGAAAGGCCAGGCGAGAAATCGCCTGGCCTTTTTGCATCTACGCTAGGCTGCGCCGAGCCAGCAGGCCTAACGTCGCGGCGCGGTAGGCGTGGAGCTCAGTACTCGTTACTCATCGGCTTCCGCTCCGTGACCGTCGCGGCTCGGTAGGTTTCGCGAAGGCCTTTTTAGTTTAGGCGACGCCTAAGGAATCGGCGGATTCCTGCCGATGTTTTCTACGCATGCACTTCTGGGTCGAAGGTGTGTCAGGCTGGTTCGGCGCGTGCCGCGATCTGCTTTGGCGGCTGGCGCTTATCGTGTTCTTCGTCCTCCGTGTTCTCGGCCAGACAGGCCAGGCCGCGATGCAGGAGTCAATCCTTCGCCAGCAGCAAGCTGTATTCGCGGCGCAACAGGAGGCCCAGCGGGGCTCACTGGCCCAGCAGCGCGCGTCGTTGCGACAACAGCATCGGGACGCAGATGCCGGTGGTCTTCAACCGGCGTCGACAACCCCCATCAACTCGCAGAGCGCGTTCACAGACAGCTTCTTCTCTGCGCACTGGGAGCCTGCTCCAGCCGCAGTCGATATGCCGAATGTTCGCGTCCCTACTGCGGCCTGTCCGGCGCTCGCAGAAGAGGAAGTGGAGAAGCTGACCAACTTGGCTGCGGAGAAGAACTCCATCTCCGCCGGCCTGATCCGAGCAGTCATGAGACAGGAATCGGCATTCCGTCCCTGCGCCGTCTCGACAGCTGGAGCCATGGGCTTGATGCAGATCATGCCGTCGACCGCTGAAACGCTCGGGCTCGAAGATGCCTTTAGCCCGGGCGAGAATGTGGAAGCGGGAGCACGATACCTGAAGCAGCTGCTGGACCGGTATCACGGAGACCGGCGCCTGGCGTTGGGCGCTTATAACGCCGGCCCCAGCCGCGTCGACAACGCCGGAGGCATTCCGGATATTCCGGAAACTGTCGATTACGTCGCGCGCATTCTAGGTGAAGCTTCTGCCGAAGACGCGGCGTCAAGCGGGGGAGCCGGCCTGAAACCACCCGCATTCGAGATGCCTATAGCCCCGGCTATCCTGCCGTTTCCGCCAGACGCTTCAAGCTTTCCGCGTACGGCGCCCGAGCCACCCCGCGCTCCGTAATGATCGCCGATACATAGCGGTTTGGCGTCACGTCGAAGGCCGGGTTCGCGACGCTTATGCCGTCCGGCGCCACATGAACGCCCTGCATGTGTGTCACTTCCACGCTTGAGCGTTCCTCGATCGGGATCAGTTCGCCGGAGATCAGTGTCAGGTCGAGCGTCGAGATAGGCGCAGCCACGAAAAACGGCACGCCATTCTCCTTCGCCAGCACAGCCACGCTATAGGTCCCGATCTTGTTAGCTACATCTCCGTTCGCCGCAATGCGGTCTGCGCCAACCACCACGCAACCAATCCGGCCGCTCTTCAGGAAGTGGCCGGCCATGTTGTCAGTGATGAGCGTGGTCGGGATGCCGTCCTGCTGTAACTCCCAGGCTGTCAGCCGTGCACCTTGCAGAAAGGGGCGCGTCTCATCGGCAAAGACATCGATCCGTTTGCCGGCCCTGACTGCCGCGCGTATCACACCTAATGCCGTGCCGAAGCCGGCTGTCGCGAGAGCGCCGGCATTACAGTGCGTCAGAACAGTCTTGTGATCCGGCACGAGAGGCGCGCCATGCCGGCCGATGGCTTCGTTGATTGCGATGTCTTCGAGCCGAACCCTGATTGCTTCGGCCACCAGAGTCTCTCGAACCACTTCCAGGTTTTCGCCAGCCACTGATTCGTAAAGCCGTCTCATCCGCTCGATGGCCCAAAACAGGTTCACCGCCGTCGGCCGTGTCTTCGCCAGCGTCTCACAGATCAGCGGCATGTCGGCGGCCAGATTATTCGAATGGAGCGCGCCAATTGCAACGCCCATCGCCGCGGCGACGCCGATAGCCGGTGCTCCGCGGATGACCATGCTGCGAATCGCGTTGGCCACCTCCACGTACGACGTGCAAGTAACGTAGACCGTCTCGCGCGGAAGACGCGTCTGATCGATCATCACCACGCCTTCCGGCGTCCATTGGATGGTCTCAATCGTGTACCGCGGTGTCTGGATAGAAACAGGGCTCATGGTTTTAGATTCAGTTTGTAGATCATGCCGCCAAACATGACCAGATTAAAGCACCCGTGCATGACGGTAGAGGAGACGATGGAGTTGGAAGCCCAGCGCATCCACCCAAATGCCGCCCCGGCCAGCGTGAGCGTCACCAGGAACTGCCACGACCAAGAATACTCCGGTCCATGGAGCAACCCAAAGGCCGCGGCGGTTGCGAATATGCCGGCCACAACGCCAAGGCTGCGGGACAGTAGGGGTTGAAGAAATCCCCGAAAGAAAAGCTCCTCCACCAAAGGGCCCAGAGTTACCGCCAATATGCCGAACAGCACCAACCAGACACGCTCCTTCAGAAACTTGTCGAACGGGGATGGAATGGTGGGGGGGTGCAAAGCGGCGGCCAACGCCGAAAGTACAAAAGGCAATGCCAATCCGCTCAAGATTGCCAGCGACAAAGGTATCCGAGGAGGCAGCCATCCGAGAGATCGGAACACGGGCTTCCCATATCGCGTCGAGAAATTGAGACGGAAACCGGCGTAGACCAAACCGTAGAGGAGCAATTGCGTTACGAATCCCAAAGATGCGGGGTTCTGGCGCAGGGCAGGGAACGCATGCAGAATCAGGGCGGAGATCAGCGCCAATCCAAAGATGCCTGCCAGAACAAAGCCCACAAGAATTGCCACGTCCTGGTAGTCCCAGAACGGTTGTTTCTCAACCGTCAGGGAGGATCGCCATGCTTCGGGCGGCTGTAGGTTCATGCCCGACTGGTCTGCCTCGGAGGAGTAAGGCACTCAGGCCACTTTCTCCGGCCTGAGCAACCGCCGCAGCGCCGCCGCCGTATGGCTTTCAGGAATCTCAATCACTTCTTCCGGTGTGCCTGTGGCCACAATCTGACCGCCGGCTTCGCCACCTTCGGGGCCCAGGTCAATCAGGTAATCGGCGCTCTTGATGACGTCCAGTTGGTGCTCAATGACCAACACGGTATTGCCCAGATCAACAAGCCGTTGCAGCACGTCAAGCAAGTGTCGTATGTCTTCCCAGTGCAGGCCGGTGGTTGGTTCGTCCAGGATATAAAACGTCTTGCCGGTTTGGCGCTTGCTCAACTCTTTCGCCAGTTTGATTCGCTGCGCCTCCCCACCTGAGAGGGTTGTCGACGACTGTCCGAGATGAATGTACCCCAGGCCGACGTCGCATAGCGTCCGCAGCTTGGCTTGCACCAGCGGGATGTTCTCGAGAATATCCACGCTGTCTTCCACGCTTGCCTCCAGTAGGTCCGCGATGGACCGGCCTTTATACTTCACCTGCAGCGTTTCCTGGTTGTAGCGCCTTCCCCGGCAGACGTCGCACGTGACAAACACATCGGGAAGGAAGTTCATCTCAATGCGCTTCAACCCGTCGCCCTGACAGGCTTCACAGCGGCCTCCCTTGACATTGAAACTGAATCGGCCCGCCTTGTAACCGCGTTCGCGCGATTCCGGCAGCATCGCAAACAGCTCTCGTATCTGTGTGAAGACGCCAGTATAAGTTGCCGGGTTCGAGCGTGGCGTGCGGCCGATGGGCGATTGATCGATCTCAATCACCTTGTCGATGTATTCCAAACCGGTGATGGCCTGGTGGGCCCCCGGTTCCTGGCGCGATCCGTAGATGTGCTTCGCCAGTGCACGGTAGAGAATGTCATTGACCAGCGTGGATTTTCCGCTGCCCGAAACACCCGTGACCACCGTCAACGTTCCGAGTGGAAACTCGACATCCACATTCTTCAAGTTGTGCAGGCTGGCGCCTTTGACAATCAATTTTTGACCGTTTCCAGACCGCCGAATCAAGGGCGCCGCGATTGCAAGTCGGCCTGCCAGGTATTGACCGGTTAGTGAATTGGGCGCAGCCATAATCGCTTTGGGCGTACCCTGCGCGATGAGTTCACCGCCGAGGCGTCCCGCCTTCGGGCCCAGATCGATGACATAGTCGGCTTGCTCAATCGTCTCCGCGTCGTGTTCAACCACCAGCACCGTATTCCCCAAATCCCGAAGCTGGTGGAGCGTGTTCAAGAGCCGTTGATTGTCGCGCGGGTGCAGCCCGATGGATGGTTCATCCAGTACATACAAAACGCCACGCAGCTTCGAGCCGATTTGCGTGGCCAGCCGGATACGCTGCGCTTCGCCGCCCGACAATGTCGCCGACGAGCGATCGAGACTCAAATAATCCAACCCAACGGCCGTCAGGAACTCCAGCCGGTTCCCGATCTCTTCGACCAATCGGCCAGCCACTTGCAGTTCGCGTTCAGTAAAGGACCAACCGCGAAGCATAGGTAAGATGCGGGCGATGGATGTTGCGGTGAACTCGCCGATCGATAGGCCCTTCACCTTGACCGCCAGACTGGATGGCTTGAGGCGCTTACCATGACAGGCCGGGCATTCCGTGGCGGACATGTATTCCATGAGCCACTCGCGATAACCCTCGCTCGCCTGTCGGAAGCTTTCCTCCAGCAGATTCAAAATGCCCGGGAAGTTGCCCGCACCGGACAACAAGACTTGGCGCGTCTTCTTAGGGAGATCTTCAAACGGCTTGCCCAAATCGATCTTCAGCTCTTCGGCGCCTTCTGTCAGCGCGGTGATCATGAACGAGGAACTGGAGCCCGGGCCGAGGCCGCCGTCGAGCAGCGGCTTGGAAGGGTCCGCTACCACCTTCGCGGGATCGAACGACCACTTGCTACCTACACCGTTGCAGACTTCGCAAGCTCCATAGGGGCTGTTGAACGAAAAGGACCGAGGCTCTAGTTGAGGGATGCTGGTGCCGTCGTTCGGGCAGGCCAGTTTCTCCGAGTACAGTTGTTCCGGGCCATTGACAACGACGATGGTCACCAGACCATCGGCCAGCTTCAGCGCTGTCTGTATCGAGTTCTCCAGCCGCTGCGTTACGCCGTCCTTGATCAGGAGACGGTCGACCAACACTTCGATGGTGTGATTCTTGCGTTTGTCGAGGGCGATCTGCTCATCCAGCGACATCAACTCGCCATCAATGCGAGCGCGAAGAGAACCCTGCTTCGAAAGCTTCTCGAGTTCTTTCTTGAATTCACCTTTGCGGCCGCGAACGATCGGCGCCAGCACCATCACGCGTTCACCTTTGCCGATCTCCAGCACCTGCTCCAAGATCTGTGCCGGCGGCTGGCGGCTGATTTCGCTGCCGCACAGCGGGCAATGCGGGATTCCGACCGAAGAGTACAGCAGGCGGAGGTAGTCGTAGATCTCGGTGACCGTGCCGACGGTTGAACGGGGGCTGCGAGAGGTGGTTTTCTGCTCAATCGAGATGGCTGGACTCAAGCCCTCAATGGAATCCACTTCAGGGCGCTCCATTTGATCCAGAAACTGCCGCGCATAGGGCGAGAGCGTTTCGACGTAACGGCGCTGTCCCTCGGCATAGATGGTGTCGAAGGCCAATGAGCTCTTGCCCGAGCCGCTCAGGCCAGTCACTACGGTGAACGTATTGCGCGGAATCTCCACGCTGACGTTCTTCAGGTTGTGCTGGCGGGCGCCATGTACGGAGATTCGATCCAGCATTCAGGCGGGTACTGCTCCATTTTCGCAAACGCCGGGGCAAGGAACCTGATCTAGGCAAGCGCTCCATTGCTGTCGCGCCTCACAAAGCTTTTCTGGGCTCAACGGCTTTGACTGTTTTTCAAGACAACTGCCGATTATTTTAGATGGGGACTAAGCCCCGCTTGATTCCCATGGTCACTGCTTCGGTTCGGGTTGCGGCATTCAGTTTCCCCAGGATCGAGGCCACATGGAACTTCGCGGTGTGGTCACTGATGCCGAGCTGCCCGGCAATCTCTTTGTTGCCCAGCCCCTCCGCCATCATGCGCAGCACCTGCGTTTCGCGCGGCGTGAGCGGCTCAGCGAGAGCTGTCATTACCTGCGGAGTTCGGGGGGGAGACACAACACGATGCGCGGCCTCAGGAACATTGAAGATCACTTCCGCTTGCGCCGGGGTTAGCAGCATAAGCCCCTGACTCGCGGCCATCAGCGCCACGACGAGCTCGCCGGGCGAGGCCTGCGGAGGCAGCCAGGAGCGCACCGGCCCGCGGTGATCCCATTCCTCGACCGGTCCATCACTCAACAGAACCACCGGTATTTGCTCAAACGGAAGCTCCGTCACCAACGAGCGTCCAGTGACAAGCGCCACATCCGGCCTTGCGCCGGCGTGCGTGAAGGACGCACCGGATTCATCATCCGGCTCGGTGCCGATCACTTCGACGCGATCTTCCTCCGCGAGCAGGGAAGCGAGACCACGAGCTTCATCGGTGGATTCAGCCAGGATGAAGACCCGGATCACTCCGCGTTCACCACCCTGCCATCGGCTAGTTGGACAGTGACGCGCCGCACACGGGTGGTATCGCCGCGGTGAAACTCAAGCGGCAGAATGGCATTCGTCTCAATTGCTGCCAGAAGTTCGTCAGGATCCGTCAACGGCTTGCCATTTACCCCGATGATCAGGTCGCCCGGCAATAAGGATGCACGCTCCGCGGGGCCGTTCGGAATGAGTTCGAGAATCAGCAACCCGGGGCGGCGACCGTTTCGTTGCGACGTGAACGCCACAGGCCGCACAACCACGCCGAGACTTCGCGAATGTCCCCCGCTTTCCACGAACCGCTGCACGGCTTGGGCCGGTATGGCAAGCGCCAGCCCACCGGCAATCATGCTATTGATGCCGACGACTTCGCCATGCAGATCGGCCAACGGGCCGCCGGAGTTGCCGGGCGCCAACCGCAGGTCTGCCTGGATCCATAGCGTTGGGCCTAGACCGCGAATGGCTCCGACGCGATGCACAACGCCGCTCGATATGGCGCCAACGAACCCCATTGGATTGCCGACAGCAATCACCGGTTGCCCGGGCTCAGCGGGTTGCGAGGCGAGCGTACCGGGCGTTTCAGAGCCGCCTTCGACCGTGATCAACGCCAAGTCTCGGCGCCCGTCTATTTTCAGCACTCTCGCCGGCCTCGTTTGCCCGTCCCACGACTCGATGCTCAAGGTTCCTCCGCCGTTTGTTTCGCTGGCCGCGATCACGTGCGCATTGGTTACGATGCGCCCCGCATTCAGTACGAAGCCCGAACCACTACCCTCCGCTCGTCCCCGCCCGCTGCGGATCTGAACGGTGGATTGGCGAAGTTGCTCTGCAATCCGTCCTGGCACTGGAAACGGCACACTAGTGTCTCCTTCCCGGGCCGCGGTCCGAGACTCGGACCTCGCGTTCAATCACCTCGCCCGCGTGGAAGAGCGTCAACTTGATCGGGGCGCCCACCGCATCTCCGCGCAGTAGCGCCTGCAGGCTCTCAGTGTCGCCAATCGAGTCGCCGCCGGCGGCAATCACAATGTCACCCAACTGCAAGCCTGCTTCCTCAGCGCCGGTTTCCGGCTCCACGCTCAAGATCATTAGTCCCGTTTCGCTGGCTAAAGA
Source organism: Bryobacteraceae bacterium (assembly GCA_049579625.1). GTDB lineage: Bacteria > Acidobacteriota > Terriglobia > Bryobacterales > Bryobacteraceae > CAJCIT01. Next base: position 1,748 of record JBAUOG010000783.1, on the reverse strand, counting down.
AGTCTTACTTCGCAGATGCGCAGGGATCGGTACAGGCTGCAAGCTGACACCTAGGTAGCCTTGGCGGATGTGCCCGCTCTTCAGCAATTCGTCGGCAACCCGGTTCAGTGTTTCAAACGGAATCGCTAGCGCGGAATGACGGGACATGGCGCCGGTGGCCATGCCGATCAGCCGTCCACTTGCCCCCACCACCGCCGCACCAGCCTGGGAAGGATACAGATTTACGTCTAACCGCAGGAATTGTGTCAACGAGCCGCCTCGCCAAGTCCGGCGAGGCCCACCGGCCGCTCCGAGTATCCCCGCACTGGCGGAGAGCCCCGCATCGAGCGTCCTGCCCACAACCACGGCCAGCGCCCCGGCGCGCAACTGCGATGGCTCCTCCGGAATGGCAGCCCGCAGTTTGCCGCCGGCAATTTGGAGAATCGCCACATCCACGGCCGGGTCGCGGCCCAGGATAGCGCCTTGGGTTTGTGAGCCGTCGGGCAAGTCAATGGGAATCTTGCCTTCACGCCGTAAGGCATGGCTGTTCATGGCAATCAAGTCCTCGCGAAAAACCACACCGCTTGAGACGCGATAAGCCGCGGCCTGCACGGCCACCACGTTTTGGCCGGCTTGTTCTACCAACTTGGTCAGGGCCTGTGAGTAGGCCTCAAGATCGAATTCAGGAACTGTACTCATGCCTTGAGTTTGCGCCGAATTCAGCGCCCGCACATCAGCCGGATGGGTAGGTTGCCAGCGTCCCTTTCCAGCTAAAATCAGAAACGAAGACCTCCTGATCCTGGACGCTGAAACCTCAGCTGGGGGTGTAATTGAGGCCTGACCACTCAGGAGGTTTGGAATGGACCAAACGCGAGCTCCTCAAGTATTGATACTGACCGCAATTCTTTGCCTTGCCATTGCTAGCCAGGGCTATTGCCAGGGGACCGACCTTAAAATCGCCAATTTCAGAGGGCCATATGGTCCGAGCAAATTTGAAAACGGATTCCAGATCTTCTGGCGCAACACTGCCGGCGTCGCTGTTCCTGAGCCCAGTGACACTGATCCCGATGCGCCTGTCGCGATTTTCGATCGCTCGGTCAACCAATTAGTAACTTGTCGCGTCGCTCAAGCGATGAGAGCGATTGATCCAGTCGTCTCCGGCGTTGCCATTGACGACGTCTCTGTCCGGAAGCCTGGCTTCATTGCCGTCGCGGCTGTGTATACGCGAAAGCGGGGCAACCCAGTCGCTGTCCTGTTGTATTTCGATTGGAACGGATCGCCGTTGCGAAAGATTGTTCTCGACACTGATGCCGAGTCGCTAAAGATCGATAACGCTCGGAATGTCTGGACGCTAAACGGGTTCGACCCCGCAAATCGAGCCAAATCAGTTTTTACCGAATTCGACCAATCAGGTGCGGTGATCGGTCGCTTTTTGCAACCTCGACGTCACTGGTCCACAATCGAAGGTGTTTCCAAAGGCGGTCAAACTTCGTTCGGTCTGACGTCGGGCCGAATCTGGGCCTGGTTGCCAGAGTCGAGAACTCTCATTTTGGCGGATGATCACACTGGCGAAGCTAACATACACAGAACTGGACTTCCAAGTATCGCGGGAGGTTTTGGCGTCTACGCACGCGAGGCAATACTCTTGCCCGATGGACAATTCTTGATGGACGTCGGCTGGCAAGCCCCACAGCGCCAATATGCAGGATGGTTCATCTGGTCACGTCATTCTGGTTGGAAGAGACTGAACGCTCCAAAGGGTGTTAGTG
>JBAUOG010000782.1:0-1925 GCA_049579625.1 Bryobacteraceae bacterium | reverse complement strand
TGTAGTGGAGACCTACCCTCTAGGCAGAGGGGCAGGAATCTGGCATGCTGCCAGTGAGCATGTTTCTGCGCAGCAACAAGCGGATCAAGGATGGGAAGGAACATCGCTACTACACGGTGGTGGAAAGCCGGCGTCTGAGAGGCGGGAAAGTTGCTCAGCGGCAGGTGCTGTACCTGGGCGAAATCAACGACAGCCAGCAAGCGGGATGGCGCAAGACGCTGGAGGTGTTCGATGAGGAGCAACATCGATTCACGCCGCTGAGTCTGTTTCCGGAAGATCGATCGGTTCCGGCGGACGCGATCGACAGCGTGCAGGTAAAGCTCAGCCAGATGAAGTTGGAGCGAGCACGCCCGTATGGCAACTGCTGGTTGGGATGCGAGTTGTGGCAGCAGTTGCAATTGGATCGGTTCTGGACGGAGAAGTTGCCGAAGGGACGGGAAAGCGTAGCCTGGGCGAAGGTGCTGGAATTGCTGGTGGTGAACCGGCTGATTGATCCGGGCAGTGAGTTTCGCGTGCACCGGCAGTGGTTCGATCAAAGTGCGATGGACGTGTTGCTGGGCCAGGATTTTGCGGTCGCGGAAAAAGACCGGCTGTACCGCTGTCTGGATCGAGTGCTGGAACATAAGCAAGATCTGTTTGTGCATTTGCAGCAACGCTGGAAAGATCTGTTCGAGGCGCAGTTCGATGTGCTGCTGTACGACCTGACCAGCACGTACGTGGAGGGGGAGGCCGAGCAGAATTCCAAAGCCCAATATGGATACAGCCGCGACGGGCGGCCGGACTGCAAGCAGGTGGTAATCGGGCTGGTGATGACGCCTGCCGGACTTCCGCTGGCCTATGAAGTAATGGACGGCAACACCTCGGACAAGACCACGCTGCGCGGTTTTCTGGACAAAATCGAAACCCAGTATGGGCAGGCGCGGCGGGTCTGGCTGATGGATCGCGGCATCCCGACCGAGGCTCTTTTGAAGGAGATGCGGACCTCGCGGCACGAAACGTTCTACCTGGTGGGAACGTCGCGGGCCAAGGTGAAGCAGTATGAGAAGAAGTGGCTGGAGCTGCCGTGGCGGAAAGTGCGCGCGTCGGTGGAAGTGAAACTGTTCGCGCAAGACGGCGAGTTGTATGTACTTTCGAAAAGCGAAGGGCGGCAAGCCAAAGAGATGGCGATGCGGCGCAAGAAACTGGCACGGTTGCTGCGGAAGCTACGCGCGATGCGGCGGAGTTGCCCGAAGCGGGATCAGTTACTGATGCGTGTGGGCGCCGCAAAAACGGATGTGGGCCGGGCTTTCGGATTCGTGAAGATCACCCTGCCTCAGGCGGGCGAAGCGGTAACGCGGGAGACCTTCACGTTTCAACTCGATAAGGCCAAGCTCAAAGAGGCGGAGTTGCGCGATGGCCACTATCTGCTGCGCACCAACTTGGTGGCCGAAGATCCCGCCGTGCTGTGGGACCGCTACATGCAGTTGACGCAAATCGAAGCGGCTTTCAAATGTTTGAAGAGCGATCTGGGCATTCGCCCGATCTACCATCAACTGGAACATCGGGTGGAAGCGCACATCCTGGTTGCCTTTTTGACCTACTGTCTCACGGTGACCCTGAAGCACAGGCTCACGCCGCATGCTCCCGGGCTGACACCCCGAGCGGTATTGGAGAAACTGGCCGCGATTCAGATGCTGGATGTGTCGTTTCCCACCACCGATGGCCGCCGGTTGATCATGCCGCGTTACACCGAGCCGAACCCCGAGCAGGCGCTTCTCCTCCATCAATTGAAGCTCGTCCTACCGCAGCAACCGCCTCCGCGCATCACTACTGCCGCCTCGTCCGCTTCTTTCCCCCAACTCAAAATGTAGTGGAGACCTTTGAAATGTCCCTGCTGAAAACAAAGGGCATTCCCCCTTCACGTCGGCCCAACTGCGAAGGTTGGG
>JBAUOG010000781.1:0-4573 GCA_049579625.1 Bryobacteraceae bacterium | reverse complement strand
TGGGGCCTGGTTTTCGGGTTTTTAGCAGCCACGCTGGTTGCGCCGGCTTTTGCCGGCTATACCGGTGAAGGCGCGGACGACCCCGAAACCACCCAAATCATAAATAAATACCTGACTGCATCTCAGGCCCCTTCGAACACCCTGCGAGGGGTGTCGATGGAGGTTGAGATCAGCGCGTCGGTCCCGGAGCTGCAAAAGCACGGGAAGCTGCACGCCCTTCAGAACATTTCGAAGCTGGGCCAAATCACTTATAAAGTATTGGGTTTTCAGGGTGACGACACGGTGAAGAAAGACGTCATCGCCCGCTACCTGTCGGCTGAGCAACAGTCGCAAAGCGACAACCGCCTGGCCGTGACGCCTGCGAACTACAAGTTCAAGTTCAAAGGCAAGCAGAGACTGCCCGGCGGCTCCGCGGCTTATGCCTTTCAGGTCAACCCGCGTAAGAAGGCGGTTGGGCTGTTCAAAGGCGAAATCTGGCTGGACGCCGATACCTGCCTTCTCATTTTTGAAAAAGGCCGTTTGGTCAAGAATCCGACCGTCTTTTTTAAACAGGTGGATTTTGAACGGGCTTTCGAGATCAAGAACGGCGTGGCGATTCCGCAACACATGAGTAGCGTAATCGACACGCGCCTTGTGGGCCGGATCGAATTGAATATCGATTACAGCAACTTCGGGCCGGAAACCGACCCGGACCGATCAAGCTTGTCCACCATGCTATGGCCGCAATAGCGGCCCTTACCTGGGGAAATCCCCCGCATCGAATTCTTCTCCAGACGCGTCATAACCTCAATTCTTGCCAGTGACGGTGGCATCAGCGCCAGCGAAGCCAATGCGGTTGAGATTGCGGACTAAAACCCGCTACGCTGGAGGTTGACGCTTTAAGGAGTCCATGAAAACGCTTTTCTTGAATCCCCCTTCGTTTGAAGGCTTTGACGGCGGGGCCAGTTCCCGCTGGCCGGCCTCGCGGGAGATCGAATCGTATTGGTATCCGGTGTGGCTTTGCTACCCGGCCGGGATGATACCGGGCAGCAAGGTGCTCGACGCCCCGCCGCACAAAATCTCGATCGAGCAGACCGTCGAAATGGCGAAGGAATATGAACTGCTCGTGCTGTTCACCTCAACGCCCGGTTTCCACGTCGACGCGAAGATCGCGGAAATGATGAAGGGCAACAACCCGAACCTGAAGGTGGCGTTCGTGGGTCCTCCGGTCACGGTCGAGCCGGAAAAATGTCTCAACGCTTCGAGGGCCATCGACTTTGTTGTCAAGCGCGAGTTTGATTATCAGATCCGGGACTACGCCTTGGGCAAGCCGCTCGAGGAGATTCCCGGCGTCGTGTTTCGCAAAGACGGTGGCTTCGTTCACACCCCGGAGGCGGGCGTCATTGAGAACCTGGACGAACTGCCCTGGGCATCGAAGATCTACAAACGCGATCTCGATTTCCGCAACTACAACGTTCCGTTTCTCCTGAACCCATTCATCTCGCTGTACACTTCTCGCGGCTGTCCGGCCATGTGTACCTTTTGCCTGTGGCCCCAGACCCATTCCGGTCACCGCTGGCGCTTGCGTTCGTCAGACGACATTGCCAATGAATGCCGCTGGGTGCTGGATAACTTCCCGGGCCTGAAAGAAATCTTCTTCGACGACGATACTTTCAATTACCAGAAGGCGCGCACCATCGAGCTCTGCAGCAAACTAAAGCCGCTGAAGTTCACCTGGAGTTGCACGTCTCGCGTTACCACCGACTACGACACGCTGAAGGCGATGAAAGAAGCGGGCTGCCGCCTGCTTATTGTGGGCTACGAATCGGGCGACCAGCAGATCCTGAAGAACATAAAAAAAGGCGCCACCATCGACATGGCGCGCCGCTTTACAGCGAACTGCAAGAAACTGGGTTTGGTCATCCACGGAGACTTCATTGTCGGTCTGCCGGGCGATTCGCGCGAGTCGATTCGCAAGACCATCGACTTTGCCAAAGAGCTGGACGTCGAAACCATTCAGGTTTCCATCGCCCATCCCTATCCGGGAACCGAGTTCTACGATTACGTCAAGAAGAACAACCTCATCACCATCGACTCCATGACCGATGAGAGCGGCCACCAGTTGCCGAACGTCATTTACCCGGGACTTGATCGCGGAGAGTTGGTGGAATGGGTGGAGCGCTTCTACGGTGAATACTACTTCCGTCCCAAAGTCGCTCTGCGGCTGATCGGCAAGGCGATCTTCGACAACAGCGAGCGAAAGCGCCTCTACAAGGAAGCCCGCGAATACCTGGCTCTGCGTTCGAAGCGTAAACAGTTCATCAAAGACCAGAAGCAGCAGCCGTCGGTACTTCCAAGCACAGGCGATTAACTCAAGGCAGGGAAGGTCGTCTTGGCATCTACTGAGACAGCGGCGGAACAGTCGCGGCTTCGGCCGAAGACCCGGGCACAATCAGAAGCGTTAGTGCTGACGCTGGTAGTCGTGTTACTGAACGCGTTTGGCAACCTGGCCTTGGCCTGGGGTATGAAACATCGCGATGCGGTCTCGGCGAATCCGCTGGGATACATTCAAGCCCTCTTCGATCCCTTCGTTGCACTGGGCGTGGGCTTGCTCATCCTGTGGCTGCTCACGCGAATGACGCTGATGAGTTGGGCCGATCTGAGCTTTGTCATACCCATGACCGCTGTCGGCTATTTGCTCTCCGCGGTCTTCGGGCACATTTTCCTGGGCGAACAGATCTCCCCGTTACGATGGCTCGCGACCTTGCTCATCGTGGTGGGCATCGGCCTCGTTGGCAGTACACCGCATAAATCCAAACCCCTTCCCGAGCCGGACAAAGGTCGCCTTGAACCATGAAGTGGTTCCTGGTCTCCATCGTGGTCTGTTCCACCGTGTTCGCCGATCTCCTACAAAGCCGTGAGATGAAGCTCGCCGGAGAGCAATGTGCCAGCGCCCGCGGTCTCCTCCATATCCTGAAAATGATTGGGAGCCGCGCCTATCTTGGGATCGCCATATTCTTCATGGCGGTTTCATTCTTTGCGTTCATGGCGCTGGTGCAGCGAGAGCCAATAAGCTTTGCGGTGCCAGCCTCGGCCGCGCAGGTGGTGTTGGAGGTCGTGCTGGCGAAACTCCTGTTGCGTGAATATGTCGGTCCCCGGCGCATCGCCGGCGCGGCATTAGTTCTGGGGGGCGTTATACTGCTCGCGCAGTAGCGCAAACCGGCAGACCAGTGAAGATTCTTTGGCTCGTATTCCTGCCGGCCCTCGGCTATCAGCTTCTCGCAATCGTAGCCAGCCTCCGGCAAATCCTGCGCAGGAAGCCCAGCCGGCAGTTTCATCCGGGCGTCTCCGTGCTGAAGCCCGTTCGCGGCATCGACCCCGATATGCTCGCGGCGCTCCGCTCACAAGTCGTGCAGGATTATCCGTCCTTTGAGGTTCTCTTCGGCGTGCATGACGAAGACGACGCCGCGTTGCCAGAGATTCGCAAGCTCCAAGACGAGTTTCCGGCCAGTACCATTCGCGTGATTGTCGGACATGAGTCCGGGCTTAATGGGAAGGTCGGTATCTTGAAAGGCCTTGCCCGTCACGCGCGCTATCCCGTGTGGGTTGTCAACGACAGCGACATACGCGTTACGCCCGGTTACCTCAGCGAGGTTGTCGCGCCGCTGGCAGATCCGCAGATTGGCGTGGTGACTTGTCTCTACCGTCCGCGCCCGCATGCGGTTCCGGCCGTGTGGGAAGCGTTGGGTGTCGCCACCGATTTCATGCCCAGCACGTTAGTTGCTCCGCTGGTGGGTGTGCGCGAATTCGGCCTTGGCTCGACCCTCGCGTTTCGTGCGCAAGATCTGGACCAGGCTGGAGGGTTTGCCGCTCTTGAGGACTATTTGGCCGACGACTATCAGTTGGCGCGTCGAATCACGCAGCTGGGCAAGCGCGCACTGCTTTCCACCTATGTAGTGGAGACCTCGCTGGGCGACACCAGTTGGCGCGGCGTTTGGGATCACCAGTTGCGCTGGGGCCGAACCATCCGCATGTCGAAGGGCGGGGGATACGCAGGCCTCCCCACTACCCATGCCGGCCTCTGGATGTTGATCGCACTGCTGCTGCAGTTGTGGTGGGTCGCTGCCACGCTCGCCGGGCTTCGCTGCCTGGTGGCGCTGCTTACCGGTTGGTTCGTCTTGCGCAGTCGCATCGCACTGGGACTGTTCCCATTGAGTGTGCTGTGGGACGTTTACGCTTTCGCAATTTGGGTGGCCAGCTACCGGTCCAACCTGGTCCGCTGGAGAAACCGAGCCCTGCGGGTTGCGCCGGACGGTCGAATTGAATCGACCGGCACTTGGGGCGAGTTCCATTAAGTCAGTCCAGTGTCAGCCGGCGGTAAAGCTGAGCAGCGAGGCCTTTTTTAGCTGTGGTTCAAAGTCCTCAATGGCGGGAAGCCGTTGGTATACTGGTGAAGCGTTGCGCCCGTAGCTCAGCTGGATAGAGCGTTTGGCTACGAACCAAAAGGTCGCATGTTCGAATCATGCCGGGCGCACCAGATAAAGTCTGATAAAACAATAGTTTACAGGTCCAACCCAAGGTCCTGGCAGTTGAC
>JBAUOG010000780.1:0-11180 GCA_049579625.1 Bryobacteraceae bacterium | reverse complement strand
GCCCTGGGCAGTCTCTTGCATCCATCACTCGGCTCGGCCGCCACGCCCGCCAACAATCCGCTCTCACCCAAGCCGCCCATGTTCCCCGCCAAGGCAAAGAGCATCATCTATCTCTTCATGGCCGGCGCCCCCTCCCAAGTGGACCTGTTCGACTTCAAGCCGACCCTTCAGAAGTACGATGGCCAGAACGTTCCACAAGAATTGATGAAGGGCGAGCGCTTCGCCTTCATCAAGGGCACCCCGCGGCTGCTGGGCTCGCCGTATGAATTCGCGCAATTCGGGAACTCCGGCGCGCAGATCTCGGAACTGCTTCCGCATCTGCGGACCGTCGCTGACGACATCACCGTGGTGCGCTCCATGCACACCACCCAGTTCAACCATGCGCCGGCGCAGATCTTCATGAATACCGGCTTCCAGATCATCGGGCGTCCCAGCATGGGTTCCTGGATGACCTATGGTCTTGGTAGCGAGTGCCAGGATCTGCCCGGCTTCGTGGTCCTCATCTCCGGCGAGAATCAGCCCGATGGCGGGAAGGCGTGCTGGGGTAGTGGCTTCTTACCCACTGTCTACCAGGGTGTCGAGTTCCGCTCGCAAGGCGATCCGGTGCTCTTCCTGACCGATCCCGATGGCGTGCCGAAGCAGGCGCGGCGTGAGTCACTCGACCTCCTCAAAGACTTGAATGAAGCTCACCTCAAAGAGGATGGCGACCCCGAGATCGCAACGCGTATCAATTCCTATGAGATGGCTTACCGCATGCAATCCAGCGTGCCCGACCTGGTGGATATTTCCAAAGAGCCAGCTTCCATCCACGAGTTGTACGGAACCGAGCCGGGCAAGAAGTCGTTCGCCAACAACTGCCTCTTATCGCGACGATTGGTGGAGCGCGGCGTGCGATTTGTACAGCTCTATCATCGTGGTTGGGATAACCACGGCACGTCCAGCCACGACGATATTGTGAATCGCTTGCCGGCGCTGTGCCAGGAAACCGACCGCGCCGCGGCGGCCTTGATCACGGATCTGAAACAGCGCGGCCTGCTCGACAGCACCATCGTGGTGTGGGGCGGCGAATTCGGACGCACACCGATGAATGAAGCGCGCAACAACTCCAAGTTCCTGGGGCGCGACCATCATCCGCGCGCCTTCTCCATGTGGATGGCCGGCGGCGGCATCAAGCCCGGGTTGGCGATCGGGCAGACGGATGAATTAGGCTACAACATTGTGGAAGATCCGGTGGATGTTCACGACCTGCATGCCACCATCCTGCACTTGATGGGCATCGATCACACCAAGCTCACGTTCCGATTCCAGGGCCGTGACTTCCGCTTGACCGACGTGTCAGGCAACGTGGTACAAAAGCTGCTGGCGTAGCCGTGGCACAGCCCTTCAGGCCTTGACTTAGGTGAACGAGGCTCGACGTGGCACAGGCCAGCCGGTGACCAGCACTGCACCGCGCGCGTAAGCAAGCGGATGCTTACCGAGCCGTGACCGTAAGGGAGCGGAGTTGTTTGGTCGGCAGCCCTTTAGGCGTACGATGCCACCGCTACGGCGTTTCGCTCCGCTCGTTCGCGAGTGACGCGCTCGAGGTAACCGCTCTCGCGAAAGACCTTCATCGGGTCCTCGGCGAGAGCTTTGGATCGGCGCCATTCGCGCAGCAGCGGCCGGACGTCGGTCGAGAAGGCGTCGCGTAAGTGCTCTTCCGCGTCGACCAGTGAGGCTTGAGCTTGCTTCATCGACAGCGCGGCATGGTCAATCAATGCTGCCTTGGCGAAGAGCTCCTGCGCGAAGACTACCGTTTGGATGGTGGCCTCGATCTTGCCTTTGAGGTTGTGGCTTTGATCGATCATGTAGGCGATGTCGGCAGGAGAACCGGCCTCCCATTCGAAGAACTGGATTTCGTGGAAGATGCGGAAGACCTGGTACGGATCGATGGAGCCGAGCGTGAGATCGTCGTCGGCGTAGCGGCGGTCGTTGAAGTGGAAACCGCCGAGCATGTTCTCGGCTAACAGCCAGGCCACGATCTGCTCGATGTTCTGCGCTTGGTAATGATGACCCGTGTCGACCAGCACTTTGGCCTGTGGCCCGGCGGCTTGCGACATCAGCAGCGCCATGCCCCAGTCGGCGATGTCCGTGTGATAGAAGGCCGGCTCGAAGGGTTTGTATTCGACCAGCATCCGGTCTCCCGGGTGCAAGCGGCGATGAGCTTGGCGCAGCCCTTCTTCAAACCATTGCTTCCGCTGCCGGATGTTGGCGGTGCCGGGATAGTTGCTGCCGTCGGCGAACCACAGCGAGAGATCGCGGCTCTTCAAAGCATGCTGGATCTCGATGCTGTCGAGGATGTGCTGCAGCGCATGGTCACGGATGCCGGCGTCGGAGTTTCCCAGAGACCCGTGCTTGTACTCCTGGTCCTGGAAGAGGTTGGGATTGATGGAACCGGCGGCGATTCCATGCTGGCCTGCGAGAGCGTTCACCCGATGGATGTCGTCGATCCCTTTGGGCAGGTCCCAGAGAACATGCAGCGCAATGGTCGGGCATGCGCCCGTGAGCGAGTGCACCAGCCCGGCGTCGCCGAACTTCTCTTCGACGGTCGAGGCCGCCGCGGGTTGTGAGAACTTGCCGAAGCGGGTGCCGGTGTTGGCGAAGCCCCATGAGGGAATCTCGATCCGGAAGCGGTCGAGTGCGGATAGAACGGAGCGTTCTTGTGTGCCTGTCATTTCACTTGTTCCCACTGGCCGGTCTTGGCGGACTTCAACACGGCGTCTGTTACGTAGTCGGTCGCCAGGCCGTCCCGGAAACTGGGGCCCGGGATGTGTCCGGTTCCCAAACCCTCCAGGAAGTCCGCCACCTGGTGCACGAAGGTGTGTTCGTAGCCGATCTGCAGCCCTGGCACCCACCAGTGCTTCATGTAGGGATGGTCGCTGTCGGTGATGTGGATGGAACGCCAGCCGCGCAGCCGGCCTTCATCGCGGTGGTCGAAGAACTGGAGACGATGCAGGTCATGAAGATCCCAGAATATGGAGGCCTCTTCGCCGTTGATCTCAAATGTGTAGAGCGCCTTGTGCCCACGCGCGTAGCGAGTCGCCTCGAACGTGGCGAGCGATCCGTTCTCGAAGCGCGCCAGGAAGGCGCTGGCATCGTCGATGCCGACTTTCTGAACCTCGCCGGTGAGGCTGTGCGTGCGTTCCTTGATGAAGGTCTCCGTCATGGCCGTGACCTGATCAATGTGACCGTTGAGCCAGAGCGCTGTGTCGATGCAGTGCGCCAGCAGGTCGCCCGTCACGCCGCTGCCGGCAACGTCAGCATCCAACCGCCACAAGCCTTCTCCGCCTTGTGGCAGGTCTTTGGAGATGGTCCAATCCTGCAGGAACTTGGCACGGTAATGGAAGATGCGGCCCAGCCGGCCTTCGTCGATGAGTTGCTTCGCCAGCACCACGGCCGGGACCCGGCGGTAGTTGTACCAGACCATGTTGGCGACGCCGGCTGTCTCCACAGCTTCGACCATCGCCTCCGCTTCTGCCGCGCTGCGGCCCAGGGGCTTCTCGCACATCACCATCTTGCCCGCCTTCGCGGCGGCGATAGCGATCTCGGCATGCGTGTCATTGGGGCTGGCGATGTCGATCAGGTCGATGTCCTTGCGCGCTACCAACTCTCTCCAGTCGGTCTCAATGGATTCGTAGCCCCAGCCGTTGGCAAACTTGTTCGCCCTGACCGGGTTTCGCGCACAGACCGCCTTCAACACCGGGCGATAAGGAAGATCGAAGAAGTTAGGGACCTTGAGAAAAGCGTTGGAGTGCGTGCGGCCCATGAAGCCGTAGCCCACCATGCCAATGTTCAGAGGCTTAGCTGGCATAGGTCAGTGTCGCTCCCAGCCATGAGCATTGCGGACCGCGATCATCGCGCTGAGAATGTCGCGCCACGTCTTCGGATCCCGCATCACCGCGTTTGGGAACATACAGCCGTCCCAGCAGATGTGCTGGAAGGCCTTGTTCGGCTGGCCATGTTCGTCGCGAAGCCAGAAGCCGGCCTGGTGCACAATGTCGACCTTGCCATTGGGATCCAGGGGCAAGCAGTGATGCCCAGTCTTGTCGTGAGAACCGGAGCCCTTCACGGTGGCGTCGTTCTGCGCGACGTGGAAGTCGATGGTCCAGGGCCGCAAGGCGTTGGTCATCTTGCGAAGCGCCTCGTCAAGAACGTCAGTCTGAGACCAGTCGAAGCCCGCAGGAAGCAGCCGATCTTCAGGAGCATTGACGCCCACCAGGAACAGCAGTGTGTGAGCCAGGTCGGCTTGGAAGCCGATCGTCTTCGGACGGTTCACCATCAGCATCAGTTCTGCGACGTGCTTCCAGCTATGCAGGCCGCCCCAGCAGACCTCACCTTCGGCGGCCAAGCGTTCACCGTGGGCGTCCGCGACGGAACAAGCTTCGCGGAACGTCTCGGCAATGCGCATGGAGTTCTCAAAGGGATCCTTGCCCCACTCGGCCGGGCTGACGGCGGAGTCGATGCGGACCACGCCATAGTGGCGGATTCCGATCTCCTTCAGCCGCTGGGCAATCACGCAGGCTTTCCGAACCTGCTCAACGAAGCGATCCCGTTCCTCGGCTGTTCCCATGGCCGAGCCGCCCCCGGTCGGTGGCCACACCGGCGCGACGACCGAGCCGATCACCAGGTGCCGGGATGCCACGCGATCGGCGAGCCGCTTCAGGTCGTCATGAGTGGAATCAATGTTGACGTGCGGCTCAAACAGGAAAAGGTCCACGCCGTCAAAGTGAACGCCATCCACCTCGGCGGCGGCGGTGAGATCGAGCATCGTGTCCAGGTCAATAGGCGCCTCGGAGTCCGGGCCCTTTCCAACCAGTCCCGGCCACATGGCATTGTGGAGCGCCGGATATCTCTGCAAGGAGGTACGATGCATGACTGAATCTTATCCCTTGCAGTTATCCGCGCGTGCGAAGCGGTTCGGCGTCCGGATTGCCGGGGCCAAAGTGCTTCAGCAAAACCAGCGGTTCCGATTGACTGCGGTTCTTCACCGAGACGCCGCGGTTGGCTGCCCCGTTGGTGACGAAGAGTTCGTCCTTGGTGGATTCGCCAAAGCGGATCATGCTCGGCGTCTCGATCTCATGCCTGCCGACCGTGCCATGGCCTTGAGTAAGAATCAGCCCGTACGCGGCGGCGTCGGTGATCGTAACAGTGCGGCCCGGGAAGACCGTCAGTTCTTTGGCGGAGTAGTAGCCGGTGCCGTAGGAGACCCACAATTCCTGATAGCCGGTGGCCTTCATTTCGGCGAGATCATGCACGGGTTTCGGGAAGACCCGATTGTGGGTTCCAAACTCCTGGTCTACGTTGGCATCCCAATCGAGCAGGCCAATCAGGTAGTCCAGGTCGTGGTGATACTCCTTCGGAACGTCCTTTACAAGCAGCTCCCAGCCAATGATGCGCCCCTCGACCATCGATTGGAACATGGCGAAGACGTCGCTGTTGACCTGCGGCTCGTAGGTAACCAGGGAGCCTGGCGCGTGCAGAACACCAGGGTCGATCTGCCAACCGGTTCCCGGCTGGAGCCGGTATGCCTTCGACAGATACAGGATGCCGTTATCGCCCTCATTCCAGCGTTCCAGGCAGCCGCGAACTTCATCCTTAGTTGTCCCGGGCTCCAGGCCCATGAAGGTGTATGGGAAGTTGTTGTCCTTGTGGTTGTACTGAGGCGGGAAGTAGTACGACTCCGGCTTGCCATGCTGGCCAACCAGCTTGGCTTGCGCCTCACTCTGGTGCATGTGATGCGGGATGGGGCCGAGGTTGTCGAAGAACTTGCAGAGGACGCTCCATCCGCCCTTGCTCGACATGACCTCCTTACCCAGCAGCTTGTCGCCGACCCATTCGACCGCTTCTTTTAGCAAGAAGCGTTTATCTTCGAATTCGACGTAGCTCAGGCCCTCATCGGCCGGCGTGCCGGGGCCGTTCGAGGCGTTGGTGGTGGAGGCAAACCATCGCTCGTTGATGCCTCCTCGATGTGCCCCCAGCGCGTAGAGGTCGGAAGGATGGAGCTTCAGCCGGCCACCGGGCATCATGAACGAGCGTGGCACCCAGGCCGGTACGAGGCGGAGTATTCCCTCGCCGGTATTCAGGGCGTTTTCAACTAAGGACTTATTGGACATATGAGTTTGAGTTAGTTAGTGTTCGGGACACGACGGGTAAGACGGCAGCGCGTGGTTGCCTTTGTAGCCTAGCTCGTCGATCAGGCCGGGTCGCGAGGTGTAGTAGCCGTCCGCGGTGAGGCTCTTGATCAGGCCAAAGAACTGCACAGGACGAGGGAGTTGGGTTGAGGTCGGATCGCGATCATACGCTTCGCAAAGCGGCCCGAGAATGGCGAGCTGATGGGCTTCATTTAGGGCGAGGAACTTGCCCTGACCGTTCAATCGCTGTGCTTCGGTGTCGAGGTATCGCAGGCCTTCGGCCACCAGTTCCTGATGTGCTGGGTTGGTGGAAACGACGCGGTCGATGTAAAGCGGCACGCCGGCCTGGATGGCGCCGGCCGTATCGGTCGGAGGAATGATCAGATCGGATATGCGGGACAGGCTGGCGAAGTCGGGTTCACGGAAGAAGGTATCCGATGGCGCTCCGGCGGCGTGATGCTCGGCGTCATGGATAGTCTGACCGTGGAGTTCGTCACCCGCAAACGGGTAGGCGCAAGTGGCGCCGATGGCGCCGATGATCTTAAGCGCGCCGCGACGGTCGGTCGAATACGTCGGCATTACACATCCCCCTTCTGCAGGCTCTCCGCGATATGGTCCGCCGTTCTGGAAGCGAGGGCCATGATAGTCAGCGTCGGATTCTTCTCCGAAGCGCCCGGGAAGATGCTGGCGTCGACGACATAGAGATTCTGCACATCGTGGGCACGGGCGAACTTGTTCAACACGGATCGCTTGGGATCGTCGCCCATGCGGCATCCGCCGATCTCGTGGTTCGGCGTTGGAACCTGGCTGACCGAATGGATGTGGCCGTGACTGGCTTCGAGAATGTTAACGCCCGACTCACGCATGGCCTGAAAGTTCTTCCAATCGTCGCTGGAGAGCTTGAAGCGGCGGCGAACGGCGGGAAGCCCGTAGACGTCTTTGGTGTCGGGGTCGAGGTCGATATAGGAGTCGGCGTTCGGGACCATCTCCTGGTAACCCGTAAAGGTGATGTAGGCCGGATAGTGCGACTTGACATCGGCTTTATAAGCCTTGCCCATGCCCTTCATGCGGCGGGCCCAGCCAACCGAACGCTGGTTTTGATAGTTGAACTGGTAGCCAAAGCTGCGCGGGAAGTCGCGCTTCTTGTCGTGCATGAAGGAGGGAATATAAGCGTGATCGAGGAAGCCTTCATCGTCGGTGGTTGGAACGCCGATGCGCTCTTCGAGAAACGCCTCGATGCCGACGTTGATATGGGGAATGAAGTTCTTGCCGAGCTCGCCGCTGGAATTGGCGAGGCCGGTGGGGAAGCGGCTCGATTTGGACATCAGCAACAGGCCAACGCTTTGCACACAGGCGCAAGCGACCACCACTACGCGGCCCTGCGCGACGCCCTCTGCGCGGGTTTCGCGATCGAAGTAGCGGACTTCTTTGACGCGGGGCGAGTCAGCGGCAATGGCCAACTCATACGCGACGCTGTTAGGCCGGATGGTCAGTGGCTTGCCGCTCTTGATGGCAGGCAGCATCTGGACGTCGGCGGAGTTGTACTTGGCGACGACATCGCAGCCCGCCATGCAGTTGCCACAGAAGTGACAGGCGGGGCGGGTCTTCGCGGGGCGGCTCAGAGTCGCTTTCCGAACATGTATGACCGGAACACCGAGCTTCGCGGCCCCAGCCTGGATGATCTTGTCACTGCACTTCATCGGCACCGGCGGAAGGAAGATGCCGTCAGGGAGATCCTCGAGATGGTCGTAGTTGCCGCAGACGCCGACTTCGGATTCGATCTTGTCGTAATAGGGTTTGAGGTCGGCGTAGTCGATGGGCCAGTCCTCGCCTGTTCCATCGTGCTGCCGTCCTTTGAAGTCGCGCTGGCTCATGCGCAGGGCGACCGCGTTCCAAAGCATGGTCTTGCCGCCGACACCGCGGCTTCGCTCGCTGTCGAAGCCCGGCTTGCCCGGCTTCATGGTGGGGATGGAGCGGTTCGGGAATTCGAAAGGAAGTGCGTGGGTGTTGAAGTCGGTGCGGGTGTTGACGGTTGGGCCGCCTTCGAGGACCAGCACGTCGACACCGCGCTGGGCAAGCGACGCGGACAGCGTTCCACCGCCGGCACCAGACCCGATCACGACGACGTCATAGATCTTGGTTGCCATTGCTCTCACTGGTGCCGCGACAGGGTCTGTTTGGTGAGGTTCTCAAACAGGAACAGGCCGCTCTTGCCGGCGACCACGAAGTCGAGATCGCCGTCGCCATCCATGTCGGCGACAGGAATCTGAATGCCGCCGCCGGTTCGGCCCCCGTAATCAATCACGTGCTTGGCCCATTCGACTGTCTTTGCGCCGGGGTTCTTCGGATCCGGGATCAGCATCCGCTCGTACCAATAGACACCAAGAGGTTCGCGCTCACCCGGGTCGTGGCCGTTGTGCGCCATGTAACGTTTGCCGGTGAGAAGGCCGAGGTTGCCGCTCTTGCGAAAGTCTACCAGCGTGACCGCGTGAGGCTGCGACCAGCTGTTGTCGATCATGTTGAGGTTCTTCGTATCGAAGGTGTGGTCCGGTTTCTGTTGCATCCAGAAGATGCCGTAGTCATGCGCCTTGGACGTGAGCACGTCCGGCAGGCCGTCGTTGTTAACATCCACGACGTAGATGAAGCCGAGATCGCCGAGTTGCCAGTCGGGATGGAACTTCCAGTTACCGCTGCGCGGGTCGGGCGGCGCTTCGAGCCAGCCGTTGGGCGTCAGGATGTCGTTGCGGCCGTCGCCGTTCACGTCGCCGACACCAATGCCATGGCCGTAGCTGCGATCGCTGACAACATGCTTGACGATGCCGCCCTTGTGGTCGCGTTCATACCAGGCAAGGGGGGCCTTGTTGTCGCCGAATTGGGGCAGGATCTCGTTCGCCTTGCCGTCGTTATCCAGGTCAACCAGGAAGGTGAACTCGATGGGATATCCGGTCTGAATCTCATGCTCTTTCCAGGGGGCGGAAGACTTGCCGGGGTTTTCCCACCAAGCCAGTTTCTGGCTGAACCAGCCTGAGGTGACCAGGTCGACATGGCCATCTTCGTTGACATCGAGCGCAAGGGTGCTTAGGTCGTCGATGTAGTTGTTGGTGTAGTTGATATCGCGGAAGTGATGCTTGGTCCAATGCGGCGCTTCGTACCAGTTCTCGCCCGAGACAATGTCGAGCTTGCCGTCACCGTTGATGTCGCAGATAGCGGCGGACTCGCTGGAACCGAGATCGATGGTGTGCTTCTCAAAGGGAACATCCGGCGGCCGAACGACGACGAAGGCGAGCAGGAGCGAGGATCCGAGAATCAGGCTGGCAAAGAGGCGCATGGGGTTAGATAGCGAGACGATTTCAAGCGTATCAAGAACAATGCAACCGCCGGAGCCTTCACTTTGCCTCTCTCACCACAACCGGCGTACGCCGTAGGAGTCGAACAGGCCTTCGTTACTCACGATTGGTACATTCTCCGCTTGTGCCTGCGCTATCAGCATGCGATCGAAGGGATCTTTATGCGGGCCGGGGAGCAGGCCGGCTCGAATGGCATGATCCGCCGAGATCGGCAGCACCTGGAATCCTTCCATCTCGAGCTGGCCCGCGAAACCGGCTACCAGTTCGGCGGCAGCAGGGAGTTTGCCGAGACGCAGTTTTGTCGCAATCTCCCACGCCGACGCCGCGCTTACCAAGATGGCGTTGTTGGTTTCCGCGATAATCTTTCGTGCCTGTTTGGGTAATGCCGGATCGTCAGATAGCCACCATAGCAGCGCATGGGTGTCAAGCAGGAGCACCATCGATGGTTATTCCCAAGGGGCGAGTTCATCACCCGGCAAAGGCTCGAAGAACGCTGGGCCAACCACCAGTTTGCCTTTGAGGGATCCGGGTCGCCGCTTCCCCTTAACCTCACCAATGGGAACGAGCCGGGCAACCGGCTTCGCGCCGCGCGAAATGATGACTTCCTCGCCGGCGGAGGCTTTCTGCAGCAGCCGGGAGAGGTTCGTTTTTGCCTGATGGATGGTTACGAGGTTGGTCTTCATGATTAGCTAATCCAGTTTAGCTAACGCGGGTCCGCCCCCGCAAGCTTCCTTAAGTGACTGGTGAGGGCTTTAGGGAAGCCGTTATTTGCTTCAAGGGCAACTCTTCATTACCGTGGTAATGTAAAAGCATGCCGCTCTCGCGCTCAAAAGTCACATCGCAAGGGCAGATTTCCATTCCCGCCGAGGTGCGAAGAAAGCTGGGTGTCGGACCGGGCTCTGTTCTGGAGTGGGATGAGGAAGGCGGCAAGATCGTTGTGCGACGCGCGGGGACGTTTTCGTCTGAGGATATTCACAGAGTGCTGTTTCCTGGAAAGTCTCCTGAACCTCGAACGCTCGGTGAGCTGAGAGAGGGGATTCGACGACGGGTCCGAGAGCGCCATGCGCGCCGTTGACACCAACGTTCTGGTTCGCCTGCTTACCCGGGACGACCCGCGGCAATCGGCGTCGGCGGAGGCTTTCATCGAGGCCGGAGCATGGGTCTCGATGTTGGCACTCGCGGAGGCGGTGTGGGTGCTGGACGCCGTGTACAAACGCAGCGCAGCTGAACTGGCAGCCGCCGTTGAGATGCTCGCCAACCACAAGAGTTTGACTCTGCAGGAACCCGATGTAGTGACCGGTGCGTTGGATCTTTTTCGCGCAAGGCCATCGCTGAGATTCTCCGATTGCCTGATGCTGCAGGTGGCCCGAAAAGCCGGGCACTTCCCGCTGGGCACATGCGATCGTGGCTTGGCCAAGCTTGAAGGAACGCAGAAGCTGTAGACCGCTCTGGCCTACTCTCGCCTGTAGGGAGACTCCAGATACTTGGCCGCCTCTGCCTGCGCTCCCCTGGTGTCGTCATGAGTGCTCTGCGCCTCTTGGTATTCCCTGACCGCGCGATCTCGCGAGCGCGTGACGTCGTAGATCTTACCCAGATTGATGTGCGCCCACACCCGAGTCCATTTTGGTTCGAGGTCGCCGTCTAATGAATCCTTAAAGGCAAGGGC
>JBAUOG010000779.1:0-3265 GCA_049579625.1 Bryobacteraceae bacterium | reverse complement strand
TAGATCAATGCCGCCGCGGGGTGTCCATCGAAGTACTCAAGGCGTCCTCCGAGGAGAGGGAATCCTTCCACATCTTTTACTGCCGGGGCGAAGTCGAGCTTACCGTTGAACCAGGGCTTCACGGTGTGCTGGTCGGAGGACGGAACGTCGAGTAGGTGTGTTCCCGCGAGAGCCCGGACGTGAGCGGAGAGCACATTGGTGGCGATGATCTGCTGGGGGTCGACACGGGATCTAAACTGCGCGATGTTCCAGGTTAGGGAGGCTACTAACAGAACAGACGCTGCGATGCCCAACCAGCGCCATGGAGGTGCTGCAGCACTCTCCTGGTGCAGCCTTTGTCGGATTTTCTGCTCGAGTTCCGGCGGAGCTTCGAAGTAACGGGCGTGCGTTCGAATGATGCACGACTGGCAGGAAAGCAGATGTTGGGCGAGGCCAGGGTCGTTGGTCTCCATCATGAGCCGGGCGGTTTCGCAATTCATCGGAGAGCTCCCGTTAAGCATTGTTGGAGTCGCTTCCGGGCTCGGGCGAGGCGTGACATGACGGTGCCGACTGGCACGCGCGCGATTTCGGAGATTTCTTTGTAAGACAGCTCTTCCAACTCTCGAAGCACGATCACTTCGCGGAATTCGAGCGGCAAGGCGTCGAGGCAGTCCTGAAGCGAATCGAGTGCAACTTGGTTGAGCAACACGGATTCGACGTTGGCGGATTCGTCGGCCGGACTGTGAATCTGTTCATCGAGTTCTGTGGCGGATTGCTCCCCTCTCTTCTTGAGCCAACTGAAACAGGTATTGCGAACTATCGCCAGCAGCCACGAGCGGCTATCCTTTCCTTGAAAGGTGTCAAACGAACGGAATGCGCGCAGGTAAGCCTCTTGCACCATGTCCTCCGCATCGTGACCGTTCCGTGTCAGCCAGCGCGCCAAATTGTACGCGGCGTTGAGGTGAGGAACGATGGTCTGTTCGAAAAGAGCCAGTTTCCGCACTGGATCCATGGAGGTTCTTTCAGGCTCCCGTGGTACGGCGGTTAGTCCGGGCGCTGTCATTGTGGCATAGGCCAATCGGCGAGTCCTTATTAAGAAGACTGAGCCACCGCCCATTTTATTCCCGTTGATTTCTCAGTGAGCGCCGTTGCGTTTTGGTCCATTCGTAGATGATTTGGATTTCCGCGTCCGAGAGACGGGCTTCCCGATGCAGCAGGACATAACGCGGCAGCGGCATTTGACGGTTACGGACCTCGGCGCCGATGCGTGCCAGCAGGTCTCGCTTTTGTTCAACGGAATACTGATCCCAGCGCGAAAGGTCCATGTGCCGGCGAGCCTCGGCCACGTCCTTCTCCAGTGCCCACGAGAGCAGGGGAAGGTGGGCGTACAGCGGCCATTGGGTCCGTTCGGCATGGCAACTCTGGCACGCTTTCTCAAAAAGCGGGAGGACGCGAGGATCGTCCCATTGGACGCCCGTCAGCAGATTCGAAGAGTGTTGCTGCCGGACCGGTCCGAATGGATGGACAAAGGGCAATACCAGGGTGGAAAAGGCGGCCAGCCAGCCAAATTTCTTGGTCACGCTTTCCTGGACCATTGGAAAGCCATTTTATTTCGCAAGGAATAAAACAGCTCTAGCCCCAGTCATGGCAGGTGGAGGCTTTATGAATGATTTTCTGAAAACCGGGCTGGATGCGGACGGCATTGACCGGCGCGGATTCCTTCGCTGCATGGCGTGGGCAGGCGCCGGTGTTGTGTGGACGATTGCAGGCGGAGTGCCGGCGTCAAGATTACTTGGTCAAACCGGTGCCCAAGATGGATTTCAGTTCGTGCAGATAAGTGACAGTCACATTGGATTCAACAAACCGGCGAATGCCGATGTGAACGCGACATTGCAGATCGCTGTTGACAAGATCAACACGTTGCCGGAGGCGCCCGCCTTCCTGATACATACCGGCGACCTGACGCATCTAGCCAAGCCTGCGGAGTTCGACACCCTAGAAAAACTTCTACAGGGCTCAAAAACGAAACAAGTCTTTTACGTTCCCGGAGAACACGACCATGCCACCGACGACGGCAAAGAATACCTGGCGCGCTACGGGAAGGGAACCAAGGGTACCGGTTGGTACAGCTTCGACCATCATGGCGTGCATTTCGTGGGCTTGGTGAATTCCGCTGCGCTCGAAGGCATGGGGAAACTCGGGGCCGATCAATTGGCTTGGCTGAAGGACGATTTGAGCGGCCGTTCAGCAAGCACGCCAATTGTCTTGTTCGCGCATCTTCCTTTGTGGACCGTATATCCCGAATGGGGCTGGGGTACTTCTGACAGCGAGGAAGCGCTGGGCTATGTGAAGCGGTTCGGGTCAGTCACGGTGCTGAATGGTCACATTCACCAGACGATGCAGAAGGTTGAGGGCAACGTGAGCTTCCACACCGCGATGTCGACGGCGTTCCCGCAACCCGCTCCCGGCAGCGCGCCCTCCCCAGGTCCGTTGAAAGTGCCCGCGGAGAAACTGCGCGGAGTACTGGGTATTCGGCAAGTCGAGTTTATCGCGCGTCCGGAGCATCTGGCGATTGTTGATTCGACGTTGGGATAACTCCATGCTCGCAAAGGTTCTCGTTACCGCACTGATCGGCGGGGCTGTACTGATGGCGTTTAGCACTCCGGAAGACCGTGGCAAGGAGCTGTTTGGACGACGCTGCAGCGGCTGCCACGCAGCCGACTTGAATAAGGAAGGACCACGCCTACGTGGTGTATATGGACGCCATGCGGCTCGCGTGCCCGGATTTGCTTATTCAGAGGCATTGAAGACAGCGGACATCCGTTGGGATGATGCAACTCTGGACCGGTGGTTGACCGATCCTGATGTGATGGCACCCGACACGGATATGGCATTCCGCCTGGGTGACGGGGAGGAGAGGAAAGCTGTAATCGCCTATTTGAAGAGCTTGGGCAATCACGATGGTGAAGCGGCTATATCGAAGAAGTAGATGCCGTGAAAATAGTCGCACGCGACCCGGCTAGGCCTAGTCGCTGACGTTACCAAACAGTCCGCGGGGCCGCAACACCAGCATCGTAGCAATCAGTGCGCCAATCAGAACAACCTGCAAAGCGGCGGCACGGGCTTGTTCCGCCTGGGGTATCCATTCGCGCATAACTCCACCCGCGGCAGTCCAAAAGCCCCAAACCACAAAGGCGCCAACGATCGCACCCCGGTTATTACCTGCCCCGCCCACGATCAGCATCGCCCAAATCTGAAAGGTCAAGATAGGAAGAAAGTCCTCTGC
>JBAUOG010000778.1:0-1683 GCA_049579625.1 Bryobacteraceae bacterium | reverse complement strand
GTTTTACCTGATGTGCAACTAGCACTCAAGTCTCCAAGTGCTTGCTGCTGAAGAATAGAGGGTTTTACAACCTCCTGTAATTGGTTTGAGGTATATCGCGCAAGCCCTGAGTGAGATGGCGTCGGATGGGTCGCTTTGCGTCACGCTGCCTTGGCCAGCGGGAGGGCTCTTGGGGATTTCTCACATCGTCCCAAGATCAGGACTCCACCTGTCGCCACCAGGCAACAGGGACTTCAGAACCGGACACGTCAAACGCCTTTTTTGCGAAACGAACTCCGATGTCCACCTCCTCTTGATGCATACGAACTCGAGATGCTGAATACAAGCAGGTTAACCTTGGGTCGCCAGATTCCATGCCGGCTTGCTCCAGCGTGGACCCAGCCCGGCGGGACCGGAGCCGGTTTTGCGAAACGAAGTCGCCTCTCGACGCGGCCCGGCCGATAGCGCCCAAGCAGACGACCAACGCCACGAAAGAACGAAGCCACCATCCGATAGACCCTAGTCTTGAAGTTTTACGAAACGAACTCAGATACCCAATCCCGGTGTGTGCGGACGAACTCAAACTCATGAAAAGGGACAAGTTAAGTGCAAATCACCGCCTCCCAGCTCGCCAGCGCAGGCGACGACCCTAACGAGCTTCGAAGCTCGATTCGATTCTTGCGAAACGAACTACCCCCGCCTTGCGATCGACGCCTCGGCGGAGAGTAACGGAATTTGAAAAATCGAAGCCAATCGACCATGAGGTCGAGCCTTACTCGGGTACACCAGTGAAGGTCCATTTGAAAGATCAAAGCCAATTGCGTCCCCGGGGGATTCGTCGCGCTGCTTTCCGTTCTCAGCATAGAGCACGCTCGGTGGGTTTCCCGGCGAAATGGGCTCCAAACGACTGATTCTGTTGGGAAAATTAACGGCAGCGGTTCGGTGACTGTCCTGCGCAGCAGGTGACGGCTGGCTGGCAGTGGGTGTTTAGAAGACGAGGACACTACCTCGGATTTCTTACTTCGTCCTATATCAGACTGTCACCGAAGCCCCGAGTTGGACAGCAGGGGCTGGACAGACTGCCCGACTGATCGAGGTGCTGTCCGGCGTGTTACAGAATAGTGCGTAAGTGGGAGGGCACCTTCCTGGCCTATACTGGACATATAGGCGTTTATCTAGTTAAGCGTATAGGTGCCGTCATGCATGAAGAAGCCGTTCGCTGGAGCATCAAGGTCTCGAAGGACACCGATCTGACACTGCGCACCTTTCTGGGTGCCCAGGGTGCAAAAAAAGGCGACCTCTCGAAATTCATCGAGGAGGCTGTCCGCCGTCGCGTGCTTCAGTGCACCATTCAGGAAATCAGGGCGCGGAACGTCAATGCCGACCCGGATGAAATTCAGCGCATCGTCGACGAAGCCGTAAGCGAGGTCCGAGCCGAGCGCCGCGCCAAACAGCGGGCCGACAAAGCCTGATGCGCGTCGTGCTCGATACCAACATCATCGTGCCCGCTTTGATCGCCCCGGCCGGCAAGCCCGCCGCCATCATTGACGCCTGGCTGGACGGAAAGTTCACGCTCCTAAGGGGATGTGCATAAATAAACGCTTCACAATAGCGAAGCAATGCGATATGGTTGAACTGTGGCTGGCACGGATAGTGCGGAGCGGGGTATTAAGCAGCGTTATGAGGGTCTGTCACCTGTTTTAA
>JBAUOG010000777.1:0-3133 GCA_049579625.1 Bryobacteraceae bacterium | reverse complement strand
TCTAAAGACAGGGCCACCCTAGCTCAGTTGGTAGAGCGGCTGATTCGTAATTTCCACCTCTCGCCGTATGCTATTCATTCTAAAGTTGGCCACGCGGTCGTCCTTTCGGTATATTCGGCGTGACGGGCGCTAATTGAACCCGATTTTGAACCCAACTATTCATCCTGACGCGCCACGCTAAAGAACTGGGTTGCGCAGCACACGACCGTGCCGATGTACCTTCGACAGCGATGGGAGACTTGAACTGCCAAGCTCCTGCGAGCGCTGGAACCTAAATCTAAGACTGCCAGCGGTACTGAAGCGTGCTGGGTAGTAAATGGCTTGGTTTCAGCAGAGGCTCACCGCACTGGCCGTTACCGGATGGCATCCTAACCACTGCAACCACTGCAAAAACCACTGCAATTCTTCTTCGGGTCGATCGAGGTCGATCCACGTTTCGGTTGTCAGTTCGCCGTTTGGTGTTCCTAACCATGGGCTGATGCTGGCTCAATCACAGGACCGGTAACGGTGCACGGGGATCGAACCCGCGACGTCCAGCTTGGGAAGATGGAATGCATTTGAAAATAGAGAACAAATGCGGCCATGGCGAAGCATTCTGACCACTGCGGACTACTGAGAACACAGCGCTTGCCCCGAAATGGCGCTTAACGGAGTAAACGGAGTAAAATCCGACTGCCTCGTCAAAACGCTCTCATTTTCTCTCTTCACCCTCCTCTGAATCGCCCAACCGCGCCGCCTCGGGCGACGCCTGGAGCTATTCATGTCACGAGTCTCGACAGCCGTCGGCTTTCAGCACGTCGGGTCCCGTTTGGCGGAAAGGTATCCCGATTTCGTCGTATCGAAGCAACGGCTCCGCCAGGCCGAATCCTTCGAGTGCGTTCGGCTCCGGCGAGAAAACGCCCGTCAGAATCTTGGATTCTCGTCGCGGCCGTTCGTTCTGTGTGGGTTGCCCATCAAAAAGCCGGTTGAAGGGACCCTGCTGCATGAACGTCGGAATGGGCCGTTCGTTTTACAGGTGACCGTGCATCCGAGCTATGGGTTGCCCTGGGGGCAAGATCGCTTAGTCCCCATCTTTCTCTCGACACTTGCCACAAGACAGCAGACGCCCCACATCACATTCGAGAGTGCCGCTGAGATGTTGGATACCTTCGGTATGCAACAAGGTAGTTCGCAGTACCGTCGCTTGATTGGAGCTTTTCAGCGTATCTTCGGAGCGCCCGGGAGCGACCATCTTTTTCGGTACGGACGTGCAAAAGCAGAAGGCCGAGGTTGTCCATCGTGCTCGGTTCAATTTCATGACTGAAGCGCGAATCTGGTACTCGAAGGATCTGGCTCAAAAGGATCTGCCTGGAGACTGCCGCGACACGATCGTGCTCAGCGACGAGTTCTATCGGGAGATCACCGGCCGTCCCATCCCGACGGATTTGGAAGCGACCAAAGCATTGTCCTCCTGCCCTGCCGCTCTCGGCCTTTATATGTGGTTGTCCTACCGCTGCTTTACGGCAAAAGCGCGAGAGCGCGTTCCGCTCTTCGGAGAGTTTGGTCTGGTGAGCCAATTGGGCAGTACGAACTATGCACGGCCGAGGAAGTTTCGCGAGAAGTTGGAGTGTTGGTTGAAATTGGTGCGAGCCATGTGGCCGGACTGCCCGGCTTCCATCGACAGGAACGGCACCGGATTGTATGTTGACCGCGCTGCCGCGGTGTTGTCCTCCCAGTCCGTCGTGACACAGCGATAAGAGGTCTCACATGTCAGTTTCACCCTGGATTGCCACTCCGCGTCTACGCCGGATATCGCTGGCGCGGATCAACGACGTAGTCTCAGCTCATCTTGGTCCGACTCGCGTGCCGGGCAATGCTCAACCAGCGGCGTTCAACCGCCAAATCGCGATGTACTTGGCGAAAACACGTCAGTGGCTGGAGCACTACCGTGATTGGGCGTTTCTACAACGGTCGCCGTCGAGGCGTTACGCGAGAGCAGTCCTGAGGTTGATTGTTTACTCTCGCACCTCAGAGCTCAGCTTCTCAGCGAAGAGAGCATGCTAGAGGATGCTGAGGCAATGTTCCGAGAAACAGACTCATGTCAATGCTGTTGATCAGAGCGGTTGCTGCGAGAGAAGAGCTTCTGAACGCCATCGCCGAACGTGTTGCGAAACGGTTGCTCGAAGATCTGCCAAAGACGTTGTCGGGTACAAGATCGGATTAGACTTGTAATGTTCAGTTACGAGCTGAGCATCTTCGCCATCGGAGTTGGAGACAACGGGCCGCTCTGCGGCCCGTTTGAGGAGTTGCTTAGAAATCGCCGTCGTGAGTTTCGGCCGGTTCGACCTCGGGCGATTCAGAGTTCCCGGGGTCTTTGCCAGCCCGGTCCAACTTGACGATGCTGTTTGCCTTGACGAACCAGGAGCGGATCTGTTTGTCCTCTCGCTTTTTGCCCGATCCAGTCTGAAGCGTGTAGGTCCGGCTGCGGAGGACGCCTTCAATCAAGACGTGGACGCCCTTCGTCAGCCCGGCAGCGTACTTGCCGAGAGCGTTGTTGCAAATGACGCTGTGCCATTCTGTGGCCTTTTGCCATTCGCCGGTTTCTTTGTCCTTCCAGGACTCCTGGGTGGCAATGCTCAAGACGGTGAATTCGTTGTCGTTGGTATTGGCGGTTCTTACCTGGGCGTCCTTGCCCAGAAAGCCGATGAGTTCTACGTTGTTCTTGTACATGGTGTTCTCTTTTCTGCCCGGTTTCGTTTGCGGGCACCGGAAAGCGAATGGGTCCGCTCCCCAGAGAAGCAATCCCGTTTTTCGGAGGATCCGTCCGGAGATTTTTTCGAGCGGTTGGAAAAAGGTGATCGCCGGCAATCTCCGGAGGGAAACCGAAACCCGAAGGGCAGTCGTATGGCTTGGGCCACGACGAAGAACTGGATTGTGCAGGCGCGAGGGCGCGGGGATGTACCCCTGAAGCAGTGCCGCAATCGAGACAGGGCCTGAAATAGAAACCCGACACAAGAGGCACGTGAGCTCCTTTCGGTCTCTGACGATTCAACCGCCCAGCGCATCCGGAGAGCTTTGTTCGCAAAACAAAGAATTCACGCCGCCTGAATTCCACGCTTAGCTACAACAGCAAAGAGATGTGACACGGTTAGTG
>JBAUOG010000776.1:0-2709 GCA_049579625.1 Bryobacteraceae bacterium | reverse complement strand
CTCGTGGATACCTCCGACACCCTGGCCGATGTCCGCGACCGGAAGCATCGGTTGGCCAAGCTGAGATGGTAAGTCCTTTGAATGAGTCCGGCCCGCGGGGGCCGCGAGGTAGGACGGAAGCATCGTTTGGCCACAAGTGCAGGAAACGAAAGCATCGGTTGGCCGTGAGTGCAGACGCACAAGACTATTGAAAAATGTTCGCGATAAGCTTATTCTGTACGTGTGCCATATAGCACACGTACATGAAAGAAACACCCGAACAAGTCACGAAGTGGTTCCAGGCGGCGGTCCAGAAGCTCGGTCCCGCGGTGGCGGGATCGTTGTCTTTGCGGAGGAGTCCCTGCATTCGTGAGAACTGCGAGGCATGCGCCAGCGGCGAGGGCCACCTCAGCTATGCCTTGTACGGACGCCTCAAGGGGAAGCGGTTCTCAATCTACGTCCCGAACGATCTGGTGCCTGAGATTTCGGCGGCGATAGCAAACGGCCAGCGCGTGCAAGAGCTATTGAGCGAGGCCGGTGTCCGATTCACGCAAGCCCTGAAGGAGAGCCGTAAACGGGAGAAGAGTAAATGAATCGCCATTGTGCGACGATCACCCGATGCTGACCGAGCAAGACTTCGCCGCGCGGGTGGTGCGTGCTGGGTTGTCGGAGGCAGCACACGCTACGATCGCGCACATCCGCAGTTCCGGGCCGTCGCGGCGGGTTGGCGGCGGTCGCAGCAACGTTACTGGCCGCTATCCCAGCAAGAAGATGGGCGTTACGATTCAGTTTGAAAGCCATCGCGTCGAGCTTCCGGCGATCTTTGAGTTTGAGCACGATTGCTCGGTGCTGGAGTATTACGATCAGGTTCCTGCCATCAAGTTGGACTATCGCTCGGTGGACGGGAAGCGGCTCGGGGTTATGCATACGCCCAACTTCTTCGTCATCCGCGAAGATTGGGCCGGGTGGGAAGAGTGCAAGACCGAGGAAGAGTTGACGCGGTTGTCGGAACGGAACCCGAACCGTTACCGGCGCGATGACCAGGGATGGACATGGCCCCCAGGCCGACAGCATGCACAACCCCGCGTGCGGTCTTCCGCCGAGATCAACTGGCTGTTCCAGCGGAACGTTCAGTTTCTCGAAGACTATCTGCGAACGCCGGTCACGGTGCCGTCTCTCCAACGATAGCGGGTATTAGCGCATGTGGCCGCACAGCCTGGCTGTTCGCTTGAGGCCCTGTTTCTCACAACGGACGGACAGGTAACGCGGGACGAGATTTATGCGCTGATTGCGACTGGCGATATTTACATCGATCTGTCGGCGGCCAGTCAACCGGAGCCCACGAAGGTCGCGGTGTGGTTGGAGAAGCCCGCGAAGGCAGACCTCAATCCAGTGGGGGACTCCGCAAGGCCGCTTCGGACCGGCATGAGATTGGATTGGGACGGCAGAGCCTGGACCGTCATCAACCCCGGCTTAAACGCGGTGATTCTGCGCTCCGCCGAGGATGAGATCACGGAGATTCCGGCGAACATATTTAATGATGCAGTCCGGCAAAGGCGCATCCGCGTCATTGGCGAGGTCACGGACACCCCTGACATTCAAGCACGGCTGCGTTCGGCCAGCCAGGCAGATCTGGAAGCGGCGACCCGGCGCTTTCACATCGTGTCGCGAGCTTTGCGCGGTGAGGCGCATGACGCCATGCCGTCCAGAACATTGCGACGATGGGTCGCGGCCTATCGGACTGGCGAAGGGCAGGATGGCAATGGCTACACGGGTCTGTTGCCCAAGCCCAACCAGGGCAACACAACCCGCAAGCTTTCGGAGAAAGCGAGATCGTTGATGGACGACTACATTGAGAAGGACTACGAATCGCTGAAGCAGAAGACCATATTCGCGTCGTGGGCGGCGATGAAGCTCACGTGCGAACGCGAGCAGATTCCGACGCCAAGCCTAAAGACGTTCACCGCCGCCATCCATCAACGTGCGGGCGCTGAGCGAACGGAGAAGCGTCAGGGCAGCCGCGCAGCTTATCAGGTGCAACCTTTCTTCTGGGAACTGGAACAGCGTAGACCGCGCCACGGCGACCGACCATTCGAGATCGGCCACATCGATCATACGCAGGCTGACGTGTGGGCCGTCTGTTCGCAGACCGGGCGGCTGCTGGGACGTCCGTGGCCATCGCTCCTAACGGACGCTTACTCGCGACGCATAACGTGAGGTGCAACGTGGCCCCTCAAGGCACGCTTCTTTTTCACCGCTCTTGGTCTACAAGCGATCGGCTTCTCGCCGTTCGGCATGGATCCCGGCAGTGGCCGCAACGCGGGTGGGGACGCCAAGGCCCAGGAGGATTTCCTGAATCCGCGGGCGATGAATTACGGGCTGATTTGCCCCATGCAGCGGGACATCGCCCACCTCAATTTCGAGGGAAAGCTGCAAGCGGTCGCCGAAGAGAAAGGCAAGGTTACGCAGACGCTGGCGTTTGGATCGTGGAACGCCGTCGTCTCCTATGGAGCTCGGCCCAATAACGAAGCGGTCGGGAATGCAGGGTCAACCGGGCGCGCTCGCTCGTGGCCCAGCTAAAAGACAATGAGTTTCTGGTAACTGGATTCTTTTGCCGGGTCGACTTCCGGCCGGTCAGCACTGACAAGTACAGGCAGTTTCTGAGAGTCGAAGAAGGGACATACCAGAACGGGGGCGTTCAAGTTCCTGCGGACCTGGACTGGCGATGAG
>JBAUOG010000775.1:0-3518 GCA_049579625.1 Bryobacteraceae bacterium | reverse complement strand
ATGTTATACTGCGTTGCCTGATTGCCCTTGGTGTACGAAATCCCCGAATTGATCTGCCCATTGAAGCGCTGCCAAAAGCTCTCTGATGTTGGCGTCATTCTAATGATCTTCGAGCGATCCAGCACCGTGCCTTCATTCGGGGCCGCTGAAATCTCGATCTGGACTGGGCGCTCTCCCGGGGAGCGGATCATGCGCAGCGTACCCTTGTAGACCGATCCATCCTGCGTCTTCACGAGGAAAAGCTGCTTGCTTTCGAGGTGATCAACCTTGGACCAGTCCACCGAACTGGTGCCTAGGATGTAATCGAGGCTGACGGAAAGAGTGCCAGAATTAAGGCCTTTGATCTCGCCTGTCAGCCGATCGCCGTTGTTCATCACGAGGATGTCCGTTTTCTCTCGGGCAACCAGAGGTATAGCGATGGCAAACACAGAGAAAAAAATCACCATCCGCGTGCACATATGTTGTAGAGTCACTACTCGACATGGAAGAAAACCTGTACGCATTTCAGCAGTAGCCTCCAATAGCCGTCTCCAGGTCGGAGATCTGGAATCGCTCGACCTCTAGAACGCTGCGATTCGCGCGATAAACCAAAAAGACGCACAGGCACCGTTGGCATAGGCCGCGACCCGCCACGACCAGTGAGCCAGGCGAGACAGCCAGCGTTTAAATGCCGCGATGACCAAGACTGCCCATCCCACAAACGAGAAATGGCCAACCTCGATTCCCGCGCTGAAGAACCCGAGAGCAAACGGGATCTGAGCAGTGGGTAGTTCCTGCTGCACTAAGTCCACCCGCAAATCCGAGGCCGTGTAGCACATCAAACAAGAAAGCTACGAGCTATGGCTTGCGCTGCGCCACCCCAGTTGGATTCGTATCTTTTCGAAGTACTTCCCAGGCGGCCGAGGACGATTTGCATAGACGCATGGGCGTCCCTGCACGAACTCGCAGGAATGGATGATACTACGTCCACTTTCTTGTATCTCGCTTCCTCTCAGGACTACTCTTGCACTTGTTCGAGCTCGTAATTGGCGTAGCCGAATTCATTGATGCGAGCAGCCAGGTACTTGTCGCCCAGCTTGTAGACGGTCGCTGCGAAAGGCGTCTCGCCAAGCGTGGTGATAATTTGCCCGCCGCGAATCTCGTACGGTGCCGGCGATCCCAAGGCGCCCGCGCCCGTCACGTCGAATATTTCACCCGGCTCCGGTTGTTTCCCGTCTATGCTGATAATCAGACGTCGTCCCTCCCTACCGTAGGAAATCTTGAACCGCTGACCGGTAACCAGGTTGCGAACGGTCAGTGTCTTTCCCACCACCAACTGCGCTAACTGGGCATCGTCAAGAGCCCGGGCCCCCTTCTGCTTCAGATCGGTAACCGTAACCTGCTTTTCGCCCTTGCGCGCTTCCTCCTGCGTCGGGGTGTACCAGATTGGAGAAGTCCAAGCACGCTCCTGGACCGTGGCGGGCGCGAAGGTCGGTGGTGGCACTCCCAACTTCTTGGCATCGTAGGTGGTCCATCGGGGCGTCGGTATCTGCAGCACTCGGACGTAATAGAACGCGTGCAAGCTGGGATCGAAGTCGGGATCCCTCCACACCTTCTTCAACTCCACCGCACCGATGTTGTTCGTGTAGGTGGCTTTTTTCACGTCAACAGTGTTGCCCACAGCAGGGACTTTGCCGGTAATCGGATCTGGCTTGCGATTGCCGGACCATGCCACGTCATAGATCTTTTCGAAGATCTGGCCGCTCTTGGTCCAGCCCTTGATAATTTGAATCCGGTCGAGGTTGGCGTCGTCGGGGTCTTTCACGGCCCAGACGATGAAAGTTGGTTCCTTTCCCGCCTTAAGGGGAAGATCGCCGCCCATGGCCACGCCCTTGGCATACCCGGTCTTTACCCAGTCTTTCTGGCTCAGCGAGTCAGGACGGAAATCCCAGCCCCCGAAGAGGCGGACCTTGATCCGGACTCCGCTAGTGCCGAAGGTTTCCTTGCGCTGCATGGCGGCAAAAATCGACTCTCGCGTATTCTCTTCAGCCCACACACCGCCCAGGCCGGCAGTGCTGAGCAGAGCCACATTCAGGCCCGCCTCTTTCTTGCCGCTCAAACGGACCTCGGGTGTGGCGTCGAGCAAACCGTGTCCACCGAAATAATTGCTCTGCTTATAGCTGGAACCCGTGTTGTGCGAATCGCTTGCGCCCACGAGTCCCATCTTGTAAGAGTTGTATCCGCGACTATCTTGCATCGCCAAGCCGTTCTGCCATGCCTCACGGATGTAGCTGCCGTGGATCTTGGGAGTCCGTTCCACTCCACCCAGAAGGTAATTGAGTAACTCGTAGTCAGCGAACTCATCGTTGGGAGAAAGCATTGGATTGGTTTCTGATGTGCCCTTGAGCTGATGGATTTCGGTCAACGGCTCATTGTTCACCCGTTCCTGCGCCCAGGCAGCGTCGATCGGCCGGTTCTTGCTGTCAACTTCGAGCGGAAACATAATGCCGTCACTCAGATTGGCGTTATGCGAGATCGCGAGCAACTCATTCCCTGCCTTGCGCTGACCGTCCATCCAGTTCCAGAGATCCTCTGGATGATCCGAGTCCAGGGCGGAAAACGGATATCCCGGCACTTTCGCGGAATCTTTGAAGATGACGTTGCGATGCATGTTGCGATTGTCCGGCGTCGAAGTCCACTCGTACGCGGCGAAGGTCGTGAACTTTCCCGGCTGGTAATACTTGTCCGCAATGCTGACAACCTGCTTCCAGACGCTACCCGCCACTTCGGGGTTCGCTAACTCCGGGATGGGCTCGTTCTTGGTAATTGAAGCGCCTAGAAACCCATATACGCGCATGATGTCCTCTTTGCCTCGGATCTTTAGCTTTTCAGCAATAGGTAATTGGCTGATCTGCGAGTTGGGGTCGTTTGCCAGCGGAACAGTGCCCACATACTCGGCGTGGTCGGTTACCGCCATGAAATCGAGGGGACGAGTGATCTTCACCTGGTAGCCGGCAGGATGCGTGATGGGCTGGCCTATTGCATACTTGTAGGCGTCCTCAGGTCCGGCCTTCATGTTGCCAAAAACGTAGGCGTCAAACGACCAACTGGTGTGAACATGGGTTTCGCCGAAGTATGCATTACGCTCTGGATTCGGCTGCTGCGCGATTGCCGGTCCGATCGCCAAAGTTACAGCGATGGTCAAGAAGACGACTGCGATCCAACGACTCCTCATGTTCATAAGTGATCCCTTCTTGCAAACCCCATTGATAAGAAGAGGCCTAAATCCATCGTGCTTGTTGCTTTGGCCATGCTGTCACGAGGGCCCCTGAGAAGATTTCTTGTTCGAGTCGATCTTTCATTTTCACAACTTTCACCTGGTCTGACCGCGAGCCGGAGATCCAGCGGCCCGGACGCCGAAGCACGGATAGGCCGTAGCAACCCCGGGGCCCAATGAATGTCGGCCCGTAAACCCCATTGCATGCGCAAGGCTGGCAGTGACGCAGCGGCTCTTAACGAAGGTCGCGTCGACCTGAGGC
>JBAUOG010000774.1:0-13556 GCA_049579625.1 Bryobacteraceae bacterium | reverse complement strand
TCGGCTAGCCCGGTTACCCAGACTCGCCGCTCGATAGCTATCGAATCTAACCATCAACTATTCGAGTGGGTCCTTCCCCCACTGGCAATCTGCCCCTTTGGGGCACACAGATGACTCTCGGCTCAGCAGGCTAACAGCCTGCGCCACGTAATCCTCGCGGCTCGGTGGGCTTTAGGACCTACTCCACTTCGCGTGGAGCGTTATAGCCGGCTTTGGCGATGACCTGGTACTTGATGGGCTTATTCTTCTCATTCGTTATGCGCAGTGGATCGCCTGTTTCCGGGTTGATCAGCTCTACTTTGATGTGACGATACTTCCCATCCTTAGCGATGTTGCTGGGGTGATAAGAGAGCGAGTACTGGTTGCGCATGGCGTCTTCGATTGCCTGGAAGACAGCCGGGTATTCAGTCGGGAAGCGCGGGAAGAACGATTGACCGCCGGTTTCCTTTGCGAAGGTCTTCATCTCGTTATCCGCCTGCAGGAAGTCCATGTTCGCTATTTGGGCCTCCATGCCAGGCTGCGCCTCCAACTGCATCCGGGCAATCTGTAGAATGCTGACGGAGTAAATGGGGACGGCGTATTCCTGCAGCAATTTACGAGTTTTGTCGAAGGTGATTTTGCTGAAAGTGTCGAGCCCCGTCGCAATTAGCAGAATCGACTTCCGCCCTTCGATGTTCTGCATGCGGTCGGCTATCTCGGTAAGGGCGTCAAAGACGTTGGACTCGCTGAACCCGGGAATGCGAAGCCGCGCCATTGCTTGTTGGGCCTGGCTCTTATCGGGCGAAAAGTCGGAAAGGATGGTGGTGTGGAAATCGAAAGTAGCCACCGCTACGTTGTCATCCGGCTTGAGCGTGCTCAGAAATCCATACGAGGCCATCAAGGTCTCATACCAGCCGCGGCTCCAGTAAGCCTGAAAGCGACCGCTGAATTCAATCAACATACAGATTGTCATGGGCGCCTCGCCTAACCCAAAGCCAGAGATTTGCTGCGGCACTCCGTCCTCTGAAACCCGGAAGTTGCCACGGGGAATCTTGGGGATAAAGTGCCCCTTGTCGTCCAGCACCGATACATCAACGGAAACGGTGGTGGAATCGGCACGAAAGACGGTGGCATCCTGAGGAGCCTCTTTTTGCTTCTTGTACTGGGACGGGATCTTCTCCTGATCCGGCTCCGGCTGCTCGGCCTGCTTCTTCGGTTTGGCGACCGTCTCCGAGGGACTTGTCTGAGGGTCCTGCGCCATTAGGGCCGGTGCCAGCGTGGTGGCGCCGACCAGGGCTAAGAGTGTTAAGGCGGGGACAGAATGTCGGCGTGTCATGGCATTTGACCTAAGATACCGCGCGGCAATCGGCGATTGAAGCCACGTGGTTTTCCATCAATAATCGACGGACGTTCGAATGCCTGCGTTACAGGCGGCTAGTCAGCCCGGGCTCGCCCTAGTTCACCCAGCGGTCGTGGTCTGAATCCTTCTTGCGAAGGTACACCTCGAACTTTTTCTTGGCCCGGCGAAGCTTCCAGTCCTTATAAGCACCCAGCACCGGTTGCTCAACCGCGCGCTTCAGCCGCGTGCCCCTGAGCAGGAGATAGCCCACAATCAGCCCGCCCAGATGCGCGACAACCGCTACGCCGCTTCGCATGCCGCCAACCGTCACCAGATACGACTGCATGAACGTGATGGCTCCGATGATCATCACAAAGTACTTGACCTTGATGGGGATCAGAAATCCAAAGAGCATGATCCGGTCGGGGAACAGCAGCGCATAAGCCAGCAGAATTCCGTAAACAGCACCAGAGGAGCCGAGGGTAGGGATGTTCGGATCGACCGAGAACGTGTAAGCGGAGATAACTACGCAGATTCCCGCGCCAATGCCACAGGCAAAGTAGTAGCGCAGGAAGCGTGCCGTGCCCCACAGCCGTTCTAATTCCACCCCGAACATCCACAAAGCCAGCATGTTCCAGAGGATGTGGCCAAAGTTTCCATAGCTGTGCATGAACATGTAGGTGACCAGTTGCCAAACGGCAAACGTGGAAACCACCTGGGCCGGCACGAGCCAAAAATTACTGAAAAAGCTGCCAAAGTCGGTTGGCTGGAGAAAGAAAGAGACGACGAAGATGCCGATATTCGAGATCAGCAGCCATTTCAGACCGACCGGAAAACGGCTGGAAGGGATGTTCCGATTCACAGGTGAGCGCGAACTATAGGACATCTGAGGAGGGACAACCTCAGCCTTGAGAATAACAAACCTTGGCCGAGCGATGGAACGAAAAACACCTCCATAATAGCGGCTATAAAAACATTATTCAGCTCTTTTGTTGGTGTAAAGATTTCTGACTTTACGATTGTCGGCCCTGGCGCTTCAGGATGGACGCGGCACCGTGTAAGAGCGCCGCAATACCCAGCCAGACCATCC
Organism: Bryobacteraceae bacterium; assembly: GCA_049579625.1. Classification (GTDB taxonomy): domain Bacteria; phylum Acidobacteriota; class Terriglobia; order Bryobacterales; family Bryobacteraceae; genus CAJCIT01. The sequence goes on along the minus strand of JBAUOG010000774.1, from coordinate 11,148 downwards.
AGTTGGAAAACGGCCCTGAACTCACCATAAAGGTTCCGGTCCATCCGATGTCGGCCGTCAAACTCCAGAACGCGAGGACGTAGACAGAAACTATAGCTGGATTCAGAAGCGCTGAAACCACGCCTCCGAATCGTTGAGAGGTGTTGGTGGCCCACTCGCCCGCGCGAGTCAGGATCAAGGCAGACGCTTGCAGAAGCGCGGATGTCCAGTTGGCCGCGGTACTTGTACGTTCAGCAACAGCAACAACCTGTGGCTCCGGCATTTGTATGTACCTGCTCTCTCTCGTTCGCTCAATTGGATGCAAATCGATCGAAGAAGGTTTCTTGCGGTCTGAGCTATTTGGGTCTTAAGCAGGCAATGGAATCCCGAAAAGCCCAGATGACTCTCGGCTCAGCGGGCTTAACATCCTGCGCCACAAAGCTGCAAGAACTAGGAGAGTGCTTCGTCGTTGTCGCCAGTGCCCCAGCGGTTCAAGATGGAAGCGCAAAGCAGCAAAATACTGGCGGCGATCAACCACACTTGCCAATGGGAGAGAAAGCCACTTGAAATGATGAAATCGCCCGTCCAGTGGAGGTCGGCGGCAACCCGCCAGATGGCCATAGTGAACGCGGCGAGAGAAGCCGGCGTCAAGAGCGCCGCCAAGGCCAAGGCGAATGCTTTGGGACGTCCCTTCGCCGACCGATTTCGCTTGGTCAATCTGATCCGAATACGCACTTCTGGCTACCGTTCGTTTACAGCCTAGCAGAGCAATCGCATCAGGCCAACCTCAAATGCCCAGCGGAGTCGTTCAGAGCAAAATTATCTCAAAATGGTTGGGAGACTACACTGGCACAGGAGCCGCCTAAGCTCCAATCGGGAAGATTTACCCATTGCCGCAGAATGCCGCACGGTTGCCGACACCTGTCGCCTATAGGGGTAACGACGCAACCGCAATGAAATACACGGACATCTCGCCGGCGTCCCGTTTCTGGCAGACTAATTGCACCCCTACTTCTGATGACCGGGCGGCAGTCGAAGCAGTTGTCGCCATGGAGTCCCGCCCTGGAGTGTGTGGTGCCTCGTAACTCTCTTGAAAGCGAAGCCTTGAAGAAGTTCCGCAGTTTTGTTCCAACAAGGACCGGCCCTGAGGTAGCTAACAGAATGCTCCCAGATCGAAGCAGGCAAGTCGAGAGATTCAGGTGGACCCGTGAGACCCTTCAGAATCTGATTGCTGCCCGGCTTGGCAAGATGCGCTTCATCGTCGTGTCGAATCGCGAGCCATATTTGCACACTCTCACGAAGGGCGGGGTCGAATGCATCACTCCCGCCAGCGGGATGGCTACGGCGTTGGATCCGATTATGCGCGCCTCGGGCGGAGTTTGGATTGCGCACGGAAGTGGCAACGCCGATCGTATGGCCACCGACGCTTATGATCACGTGGCGGTGCCTCCGGATAACCCGCGGTATATACTCCGTCGCGTGTGGCTGGATAAAGAGATCGAAGAGGGTTACTACTACGGCCTTTCAAACGAAGGTCTGTGGCCGCTTTGCCATATCGCCTTCCACAGCCCGGTTTTCAGGTTGGGCGATTGGGAATGCTACCGGAAGGCGAATCAGATTTTCGCTGAAGCGGTACTCGAAGAAGCGCGAGGCGAGCCGGCGTTCGTCTTTATTCAGGACTATCACTTCGGACTGTTGCCCAGAATGCTGAAGAACAGTAACCCATCTTTAGTGGTCGCCCAGTTTTGGCATATCCCGTGGCCCAACCGGGAGGTGTTTCGCGTCTTTCCATGGTCGGAAGAACTCCTGGACGGCATGCTGGGCAATGATCTGATGGCCTTCCACCTGAGCTACCACTGTGCAAATTTTCTGGAGACGGTGGGGCGGGGAATCGAAGCGCTGGTGGAAGCCGAGCACTCCGACATCACGCGTGGCGGCCACGTCACCATGGTGCGACCATTCCCCATAAGCATTGACTTCGAAGAGCACTCTGTCACAGCAGCAACTCCGGGGATTGATCGCGAAATGGATGCCTGGATAAAGCGGGTCGGACACCGCCCTGAGTTTATGGGGATCGGCATCGATCGAATTGATTACACCAAGGGCATTCCCAACCGGCTTGCCGGCCTGGATCTTTTTCTAGAAAAAAACCCGGAGTACCAGGGGCGCCTCGTCTTTGTGCAAGTGGGTGTTCCAAGCCGCATGAACATCGGCCAGTACTCGGACCTCGACGGCCAGCTAACGGCACAGGTCGACGCGATCAATGCGAAATGGGGGAAGAACGGCTGGCAGCCAGTCCACTACCATCGAGGCCATTGCAGTCAAAAGCAAATGATGGCTTTGCACCGCCTAGCGGATTTCTGTATTGTCAGTTCCTTGCATGATGGAATGAACCTGGTGGCGAAAGAGTTCGTCGCGAGCCGGTTTGATGAGCAGGGGGTACTGGTCCTCAGCAGTTTCGCCGGCGCATCCCGCGAGCTGCCGCAGTCGATCCAAGTGAATCCCTTCTCGGTGGACGGCATGGCGGACGCGATTCTCAAGGCATTACTAATGCCGCCCGAAGAGCAGGCCCGCTCTATGCAGAGCCTTCGATTGACGGTCGGCGAGAATAACGTTTATCAATGGGCCGGCCAGTTGTTGTCTAAATTGCTAAAGATCGAGCCGGCCATGGACACCCGTGACACGGAGGAGTTGAGGCTACCGGCTGCGCAAGCTTCGTAAACGGATGATTGAATCTGCACTTGCCTGTTTCGAAGAAATCGAGCAGCGGCTGGCTTCCAGCGAAACCTGTACGCTTTTTCTGGACTTCGACGGCACGCTGGCGCCGATTGTTTCCGACCCCCGCGACGCTTTCCTGGACGAAGAGACGCGGGGCTTATTGCACGAGCTGAATGGTCTGCCCGGCATGCGGATCGCGGTGATCAGCGGTCGTGAGGTGGGAGACCTGCAGACCCGAGTTGATCTTGACCTAATCTACGCTGGGGATCACGGCTTGGAAATCCGGGGACAGGGACTTCGATTCGCCCAACCTGACGCCGTTGCACATCAACAGTCGCTGGTAGATTTGGTCGGGGCATTACGCAATGATCTCGCCGCAGTTCCTGGAGTTCTGGTTGAACGGAAAGGCTTCAGCGCGAGTGTGCACTATCGGAATTCTTTGGAGAGGGATGTGCCGTTTATTCGGCGTGTTGTCGAGCGACACCTGTGGCACTATCCCGATGCCTTCATCCTTGGAGAAGGAAAGAAAGTTTTCGAGCTAAGGCCAAATGTGAATTGGAACAAAGGCAAGTGCGCGGCCTGGATTCTTGAACAAACGGGCCAGCCGGACAGTCTCTGTGTTTGCCTCGGCGATGACGAGACCGATGAAGACCTTTTTGTCGAGTTGCCTCAATCTCTGACGGTTCGTGTGGGTGCGGCTCCTTGGACGGCTGCGCGTTACATTCTGGAGGAAACTCCGGACGTTCTTCCGTTTCTTTCGAGGATTCGTGACATTTGGTCAAGGAAGAGGCTCAGCGCAAATGGCGATCGAGATCGTAGTCGGCACTGATCCGGCCGACGTGCGTGAAGGCCCGGGGGAGGTTGCCTAATCCCCCGCCGGTAGGTGGTTCGCATAGGTGAGCACCTTCGGAAGCCCGTCTCCTACAGCCTTGCCCAATATCCATCGCGACCAGCGCCGAAGTTTCTTGTACCGCGCCCGGCCATACAATAGGAGCGTGAAACTCCTTTTTGCGCTCCTCTTTGCCGTCGGGCTGGTACTTGCCCAGGATCCACCGGCCAATTTCAGAATTCGCTTCGAGCCAACTGCGAAGTTGCAGACCGGCGTGCAGGTACCTTTCGAGATCCATATCCTCGACGCCCATGACCAACCCGTTCGCGAGGCGAAGGTTCTGCTGGTCTGCACGCAAACGGAAGACGACGCCGGGATCAGGACTGAGGGGAAGGCCATCTCCCCGGGAGTTTACGTGGCCAAACCAGTGTTCCCGAAGACGGGCGCATGGAATGTCCAGGTACGCGCCCGGCGCGAAGGCCGGGAGTCGACCCGCGTTGCGCAGTTTAATGTTGCCGAATAGAGATTGTTGGCACAAGGGTGGAAAGGATTGAACTTCACTCAGGTCGTGCCCTCGGTCGCATAAAAATGCGCAAGAATAAGGTGTAAGCATACATGTCTTTTTCTTCGCTTTGCCGGTTGGCTTTGCTCTGTGCCTTCGCGCTCGCGCGGAACGTCTTTGCGCAAGACCCCGCAGCTCTGCCGATTCGCGCAGCACTCGAACAAACTCAAGTTAACGGCCTGCATAAGTTCTATCGCGTCGATGAACATATCTACCGTTCCGCTCAACCTTCGCGGGAGGGCCTGCAAGCTTTGCCGAAGCTGGGCATCAAAACCGTAATCGATCTGCGCGGCGCCAGTGAGCGTGCCAGCGAATCCGAGCTTCTCGGAACGATGGGCATTAAGTATGTCAACATCCCCATGCCTGCGCTTGGCGCGCCGTCTCTCGAAAGCGTCAAACAGGCGCTGGCGTTACTGATTGACCAAAACGCCTGGCCCATCCTAATCCACTGCGAGCGCGGCGCCGACCGCACCGGTACCGTCATCGCCTGCCTGCGTATATCTCAAGATGGATGGTCCAATCAGAAGGCCCTCGATGAGGCGAAAAAACTTGGCCTTGCATCGATCCAGACGGCGAAGAAGCATTTCATCTTGAACTGGCCTGCGGCTGCGACCGCCAGTTCCGTGCAGGCGCATACCGCACAAGCAAACTAGAGCCCTTGCTGAAGTCCAAAACGACTGCGCCGCACGGGAGCGGGAGCGCTCTTGACAGAGTTGTGGAGCACGCTAGGATCCCCTTGCTCATGCGCGCGGTTGCTCTGAAGATACCCTGAGCGTTTACAGCAGACACCCACCACAGCCTAAAGGCCGTGCCACGGACGAGACCTTTTCATCATTGCTTGTTGTGCACCTCCGGCGCTGCTGCTGAGATCTGTGCTGAAGTTTTCACGCCGATCCGACGCCGTTTTCAGGGTGACTACTTAGGGCTAACCAATGGCGGCCAAGTATATACTCCGGTCGAGAGGCCGACAAGCGGTGTGGTGCGGGCACTCGTGGGATTGTTATCAACGATGATTCGTTCGAACCCCACGGGCTGTAACGTCGATGGATCGGCTCGATAGAGATAGAACGGGCTGCTCGGCTGGGCTGAAAACGGGTATACAGCCGAGCCCAGGATGCTTACCTGACCGAAGAATACGTAGTGATCGTCGAGGGCAAGTGGCGGGGTTACCAGCCTGGGTTGGTTGTCCATTGGGAAGGTCGATTCCCAGCTAAACCTCAGAGTGGTTCCGCGCGATTCAAATCGGGAAAGATCCCCCAGCAAGGGCGTGCCACTCACATCGGGGCTAACGAAATGGAGTACCACTGGCTGGGCGTAAATTGAAGTCCCGTCTGTCGAAGCAAGTTCCGGGATGGCCAGAGCGGCGCCGAGCGTGAAGGACTGCGTGAGCGCCGTCGCGGTTTGAGTGGCAACGTCATAGGCCACCAAATCCGTCGGGAGATATGGGAAGAATTGAGGATCCAGCTGCGTCCAAGTTACCAGCAGCGTTCCTTGCTCGCCCGAGTTCAGCATCAGATAGCTAATACCTGCATAGGGAGTACCGTGCCAGGTGGGGGGATATTGGAGCGGGTATGGTGTTGCCAACTGAAGACTCGGCGTAACGGAATAGAGCGCCAACCCGCTGTAGCCAGGCGCCGGCGGGTTTCCAGGGTTCCACGAAACGAAAAATGGAGTATTGGTTGCGGGATCAAGCATGATGCCGGAGCTGCTGCCATAGCAGGGGCACTTCAGGACCACGGTCGAAGCCAGTTGCGCCGGATCGACGATTGCAATATTCTCCGAAGTGTCTGGCGCCTGGATCAACAAGTCCTGGTTCATGGACCCTTTCATGAAGCCAAAGGATGTACTTTGAGAGCCGGCGGCGAACGAAGTCTTCACGGAGTCAGTGGAGGGATCGAGCACGTAGTAATTAAAGTCGGATCCCAGCAGATATAGAAGTGTTCCGTCGGGGCTTGGGTGCATGTCCACTGCCGTTACGCCTGTGGGCAGCGCGTCGAGCGGAATCGTTCCAACCAAATGCATTGAATCCCGGCTATACGTCAGTACCCCACTATCGGATCTGTAATAGCTGAGGTAGTGCTGCTGGGACGGCTGGAGATCTACGGTCGCCACAGCTAGCGTATCGCTCGGTGAGGTTGAGGTTCCGGTGGACGTGTCTTGCAGGTAGAAGCGCATCCCGTCGGTAATCCAGGTGCCTGAAGCTGCTGAACCGGATGCGCCGGCTTGGGCAAACAAACGCCCGTCTGGCGAGTTTACATGTACCTCGACTCCGCTAGAGCCCGTTGCATTCCAAAACAGAGTGGCGGTTCCGAGGCCCGTGTTACCAGGGTCGGGTACAAGCCCGGGCGTCGCGCCGAAGATCACCCCCACCTTGCCCGGTGTATTCGTATCCACCGTCGCGACCGCCGTCGCAAGCGTATGTTGGAGCGTAAGTGGTTGGCCATTTGACACGTCCTGGAGATAGAAGCGCATACCATCGCGAATCCAGTCCCCTGTGGGCGCACTGCCGTGATCGCTATAGAATCTTGCGAACAGCGGACCCCAGGGCTTATTGACATGGATCTCGACTTCCGTTGCGCCGGGCGCGTTAAAGAATAGTTGCCGGCCGTTGTCGAGAGACACCAGAACGGGTGTATCGGGTGGAAGACCGAGCCACCCGGCATGAGCCGTATAGACCGCCAGGGTCGTACCGGGCTCGCCCTTGCTGATGTCCTGAAGATAGAACTGCATTCCATCCGTCACCCATTCGCCGGTATTGGCCGAGCCCGAAGCAGGGCCGGTTGTAAGTGAAGGTCCGGTGACCGAATTGACGCGGATCTCAACCGCCGAGACGTTGGCAGCCGACCAGTTCAGCGTGATCTGGCCCAGCTCGTTGATATCGGTGGGAAATGGGTTTGGTGATCCGTTAAACACCACAGCCATTGCTTGCGCCGTGAATGTGGCTGGCGTTGCTCCAGGTTCACCATTACTCACGTCCTGGAGATAGAACTGCATTCCATCCGTCACCCATTCGCCGGTCGTCGCGGAACCGGAATTCCCGGTGTTCGCAAACAAGGGTCCCGCAGTGGATAAGACGTGAATCTCAACCGCCGAAGCGCGGGGTGCCGACCACGTCAAAGTGATCTGTCCCAGCCCGTTCAAATCGGAAGTGAATGGGTTCGGAGCGCCGGTGAGGGTGGCCTGAGCAGAGCAGACGATGGGAAGTAAGAAGACAGCCAGAAGCGCGAGAGGTTCCATACAACCCCCTTTCTCGTCTTTCTGTTACACCGAGGCTATCCCCATTTCTGCGTGGGTGTCAATGAAGCGGAACCAGTAGAATTGATGATTCGCGGACAGTCCGGGCTGGCCACGCGGCGGCCCTCGGATGACGAGAGACGGCCCTGCCGGCAGCTGTTTGATATCGTGAGCTTTCGAGGCCAATTCTGTGAAATCGCCAAGTTGAGGCGTCCACTGCATTGGTCTTCAATGCTCCGGACGGGATACGGGTTGTTTTGAAGCAATCGTCCGAGCTCGCACCTAGCGGACGCCTAAACCATGGAATCTCAGCACATTAACATTCCCTACCAGAAGCTTGTTCTCGACAACGGCCTCACTGTTTTAGCCCATGAGGACCGCAAGGCCCCGATAGCCGCCGTCAATCTCTGGTACCACGTTGGCTCAAAGAACGAGAAGTCTGGCAAGACCGGTTTCGCCCATCTGTTTGAGCACCTCATGTTCGGGGGCAGTGAGCATTTGCAAGGAAGCTACATTGAGTGGCTGGAGCGCGTCGGCGCCACCGATCTAAACGGAACCACCAACGAAGATCGCACCAACTATTTCGAAAATGTGCCTACCTCGGCCCTCGATTTTGCGCTCTTTGCCGAATCCGACCGAATGGGCCACTTCTACAACCCCATAAGCCAGGAAGTGTTGGACCTGCAGCGAGGCGTTGTACAGAACGAAAAGAAACAGGGAGACAATCAGCCGTATTCACTGGCCGAAGAACTGATAGTGCAAGCGACGTATCCGGCCGGTCATCCCTACGCCCACACCGTGATCGGTTCCATGGAGGACCTCGACGGCGCATCGCTCGACGATGTGCGCGAGTGGTTCAAGAACTACTACACACCGTCCAACGCGACGCTGGTGATCGCCGGCGACATCTGTGTTCAAGACGCGCAGGAAAAGGCCAAAAGATTCTTCGGCGATATTCCGCCGGGTCCGCCTGTCACTCACCAGCAATCGTGGATTGCGAAGCTGGTTGGCGAACAGCGCGCCGTGGCGGAAGATCGCGTCCCACAGGCTCGAATCTACAAGGTGTGGAACGTTCCGCAATACGGCACACTCGACTCCACGTATCTCGGCCTGCTGGCGACCATCCTGACGACGGGCAAGTCGTCACGCCTCTACCGCCGGCTGGTCTACGACGATCAGATCGCTACTGCCGTGAAAGCCTTCCTTGATGGACGCGAAATCGGCAGCCAGTTTTACATTGAAGCGACGGCCCGTCCCGGCCAGTCCCTGGCCGCTGTCGAACGTGCCATCGACGAAGAAATCAAACGCATCCTCGATGAAGGCCCTACCGCCGCTGAATTGGAGCGCGTCAAGACTCAGCAGTTGGCCACGTTCATCCGAGGTATTGAGCGCATCGGCGGCTTTGGCGGCAAATCCGACATCCTGGCCCGTAATCAGACTTTCCTGGACAATCCCGATGCGTATCGCGATTGGGTTGCACGACTCGAATCGACGACCGTCACCGATGTCCGCGACTCCGGCCGAGCTTGGTTGTCTGACGGCGTTTACGTGCTTGAGATCGTTCCGTTCCCAGAACACAAGCCTAACGGAACCGGCATTGACCGTTCGACGCCGCCGGAATTGGGTCCTGCCGCCGATCTGCACCTGCCTCAGCTCAAACACGACACGCTCTCAAACGGCCTCAAGCTGATCGTGGCCGAGCGCCACGAGATTCCCATGGTCAATTTCTGGCTGACCTTGGACGCGGGGTTCGCCTCCGATCAGCTGGCACATGCGGGCACGGCTCGCCTCTCCGCGGCCGTGCTCATCAGCGGCACGGCAACCCGCGACGCGATGGGCATTAGTGAGGAATTGCAGTCGCTCGGCGCCCAGCTCACCGCCAACTCCAATCTCGATTTCACCCAGGTCTTTCTGTCGGCACTCAAAGGAAAGCTTGATGCGTCGCTCGATTTGTTTGCGGACGTTATCTTGAATCCGTCTTTTCCGGAGTCCGACTTCCTACGACAGCAACATCTGCAACTAGCAACCATTGAGCAAGAGAAAGCTCAGCCGTATGGCATGGCGCTGCGGGTCCTGCCTCCCATCCTGTACGGACACGATCACGGCTATGCAACGCCTTTCACTGGCTCCGGAAGCGCGGAAAGCGTCAGCAAACTCGGTCGTGAAGACGTCGTAAACTTCCACCGGACGTGGTTCCGTCCTAACAATGCCACCCTCATCGTGGTTGGCGACACCACGGTTGACGAGATCAAGCCGAAGCTCGAAAAGCTGTTCTCCCATTGGGAGCCCGGCACCGTCCCGGCCAAGCACCTTCAGCCTGCGCCCAAACCCGCCAGGGCAGTTGTGTACATCATCAATAAGCCCGGTGCGCAGCAATCTGTGATTCTGACCGGCTCTCTTGCCCCACCCCCGGATGCATCGCAAGAACCAGCGCTGGAGGCAATCAACTCCGTCTATGGCGGATCATTCGGGGCTCGCCTGAACATGAATCTGCGCGAGGAGAAGCATTGGACCTATGGCGCCGGCTCGCTGGTGGTGGGTGCCCGTGGCGAGCGTCCGTTCCTCTCACACACTTCGGTGCAGACCGATAAGACGAAAGAGGCGATGGCGGAGATTCACCGGGAATACCTCGACTTGCTTGGCCCGCGTCCGGCTACCGAGGAAGAGCTGGAGAAGGTGAAAATGCAGACTATCCTCGAACTGCCCGGATCGCATGAAACCATGAACGCCGTCGGCGGCCTGATCACGGATCTGCTGCAGTTTCGGTTGCCCGACGATTATTACCAGACTTATATATCGAGGGTGCAGTCACTCACCACCGAAACGGTGAACCGCGCTGCCCGGTTGTTGATCGATCCGAACCACACCATTTGGGTGGTAGTCGGAGACCGGTCGAAGATTGAAGCGGAAGTTCGCTCACTTGATTTCGGCGAGGTTCGTTTTGTCGATGCAGACGGCGAACCGGTCTAAGGCGTTCCGCTAGTTGGCGCCGATTGCTGACGCGCGCGGTTCTCTGCTGTAGTTTTCATACAGACTCGTTAGAGTGGACGCTGAAGCTTTCCAGACACGGGCTGCAGCCATGCCACTTTGGCTGACGCGGTGATACGGTAGAGATCTTAGGGACCATGGAACTCCTGATTTTGGGCGCCGAGGGGGGAACCTCGACCGTACGTCTCGCAAAGGACCCGCTCTCGCTCGGTCGGGCGGCTGATAATGACTTGCCTTATCCCAACGACCCCTGGCTGTCGCGTTACCACTTGCGCTTCGAGCGAAATCAGGAAGGGTGGGTCGTCCGTGACTTAAATAGCCGGAACGGCACCATCTTCGACGTGGAAAGCCTGAAGGGCGCTCGCCTTATTGCGCCGGGGAACCGCATCTATGCAGGGCATCTCACCATCGAAATCCGGGACAGTGGCGATTCTTCCCGCAAAAGTATAATCAACTTCGTTCCACCGCAAAACGACACCACCGAGCGCCGTTCAACCATAATCACTAACCTTGACCAAGTTCTCGGGCAGACCCGTGTGGGCGTTAGCAGAGCGAAGGATTCTAAGGAGTCGAAAGAACCAACGCTGAATACGGCGCGGGTGCTGGATGCGCTGGTGAGCGCCGGTCGCGAGCTCGCCGGACACCGCCCGCTCACTGAGCTGTTTGAGGTAATTCTGAATCTGTCGATTTCAGCCGTCGATGCCACGCGCGGGGTCATCCTGACTCTGGAAAAAAATGGCGAGCTCGAGCTGCATGCCAGCAAAGGTGAGGGATTCTCCATCAGCACCGCGGTCGTCGACCGCGTAATTCGCGCAAAGGAATCGATGATGGTGAAAGA
>JBAUOG010000773.1:0-4236 GCA_049579625.1 Bryobacteraceae bacterium | reverse complement strand
GGTAGTTGTTGTTCGGAAAGAGCAAGGCAAAGGTTGGAATCTGCGGGCCGGGGACTTCCGTGCCTTCGCTCTTGTTGTAAATCCAGCGGCCACGAAGCTGATCTTTGTCGCTCGCGTTGTAGTCGAGGGAGACAATCGCGTTATAGTTATTGGCGTACTGGGGTGAGATCAACGAGACCGAACCAACTGGAATCGGGACTCCAGCTACGCTGATGGTTCCCTGATTGTTGGTGGCCGCGGCGGGTACGTATTTTTGAAACTGCTGCAGGTTGGTTGCGCTGAGACCTGGAATGTTCGCCAAGGCCGAATATCCCGCTGCGGTCGGGGCAAAGAGCGGCGCACCTGGCGTGCCCGACTGGCCGATCGGATTGTACTCGAAGTTGCCGAAGTAAAACAGCTTGTTCTTAATGATTGGGCCGCCGATGGTTGCTCCCAGACGGTTGTTGTCGTAGCGCGGATTTGAGGTGAGGCCAGCGACCCAGTCGAGGGAGTCAACCGCGTCCAAATGTCGGTTCTGGAAGTATTCATACACCGTACCGTGGATGGAGTTGGTGCCGCTTTTCACGAGGGCGTTGAAGACGCCGCCCGACGCGCCACCGAACTCGGGGCTGAACTGGTTCTGAAGAAGGGAAACCTCCGCAACCGACTCGTTCGAGACATAGACCAAGGGGCCGGTCGTGTAGTGGTTGTTGTTGCTGACGCCGTCGAGGTTGAAGGAGTTGTTCTCCGGACGCTGGCCGGAGATCGCGGGACCTGTCCCTTGACCGACTCCGCCCTGCGAAGAGACGCCCGCGCCGAGTAAGCTCAGATTCCAGATGCCGGCGCCGTTGATCACCTTCGAAAGGCCCGCTGAAGGGAGGTCGACTGATTGTTTGGAATCGAAGGTGGTTTGCAATTGAGCAGTGGTGGTGTCGACAGCCACGGTGCCACCGCTCACTTCAACGGTAGTGGCCGTAGCGCCGACCGCGAGCGACAGGTTGGCCGTAACCACAGTCGTCAGGGTGACCTCCAGATTCTTCAAGGAGTTGGACGCGAAACCCGAAGCCGAACCAGTGATCGTGTATTTGCTTATGGGCAGATTATTGAAGCGGTACACGCCCTCGGCGTTGCTCGCCGCCGTTGTTTTAACCCCTGTCGCCTCGTTCAGGGCCGTTACTGTTGCGTCCGGGATGGCTGCACCGCTGGCGTCCGAAACAACGCCTGTTACGTCGCCACTGATCGCTTGAGCTCGAACGAATGCCGGGCCGACGAGCGGCAGAAGAACGAGGAAACCTAGACAAGTATTTCGAAAAGAGTTCTTCATGACTAACCTCCATTGGGGAATTTATGAGGAATCTACCTGGTCCACCGGACAACCCCGAAGCGGGTGTTTGCAACCAACTCCCGTGGGAGAGAAATCCGCTTGCGAAGAATGTAAACCTAACTACGGTCAAACCAGTTCTAACTTGTCGGTAAACCGAGCCGTGAGAAGCACCCACTTTGATTCATAGGCTTCATCTGCAAGGTTAGGAATTAACGGGATAGCGCGTTAGGAAAGGTTTTTTGAGCACTGGGTTACGTGGGCTAAGGACGGCGTTAGCCGGGATTAGCCAGCGGCAGTAACGCTGTCGGTCCACGGCCGGACACCCGTGTCATTACTAGTAATTCCTCAACGGCTGCCGGGCTCTACACTCGAAGAATGAGATTACGACCAGCGGGAGTTGCTGACCTCGAACTTATCCTGCACCAGCGGCGCGAAATGTTCCGGGAAATGGGAGGTGACTACGAACGCGGATTAGATGCCTTCGAGAGCGCCTCGCGCACCTATCTGATTACGGCGCTCAACAACGGTTCTTACCACGGGCTCTTGGGAGAGCAGAATAACGAAGTGGTCGGAGGTGGCGGCGTTCTTCTCGCGGCGTGGCCTGGCAGCCCGCTCAATCTGGAGCCACGCAGGGCCTGGATCCTCAACATCTACGTTGAGCCCAGTTTCCGGCGGCGGGGGTTTGCCCGAACGATTATCGAATCCCTGATCAGGTGGTGCCGGAACGAGGGTTTTCAGTCAGTCGCCCTGCATGCGAGCGAACACGGCCGTTCACTATATGAAAGCCTGGGCTTCCGAAGTACGAATGAAATGAGACTTAGAATCTAGGCGGCTAGGACCGGGCGTCATCGCCACGATCGCAAAACGCCCGCCAAGTTGGCCCTTTCAACCAATTCCAATAGCGGGATATTCTCGGCGAGACCGCTTGCGATCACTAGATCGGAGTCGAGATTACGTTTAGAGAAGACTAGGGTATTCCAGTCCCGAGACGTGAACATCGGCACCATTCCTTGAGGCGAGTTGGGATCTAAAAGATGCCGATATGGCTTCATTATTCCGTTGGACGGGTTCAATAAGAATAGCGAAACATAGCCGCGGTCGTGTACCCGGACGAGAACTTTTTGCTCATTAGCAATGGCAACAGGCGTTACCCGCTGATTGATTTTGACCAAGCGCTTGGCGCCAGACACGAGGTTGAGCACCAACAGACTCGGACCCGGCGCCCGGGCAATCGCAAACTGGCCGCCGGGATCGATGACGGGCTGTTCCATCAAAATGTCTTCGAAAACCAGAGAGGAACTTTGTTCGTGCAGCTTTTGCCGATACAAGTTCGAGGGCTGCCCCGGAAGGCTTCCGTAGAAGAGGATCTCGTCACTCGTGGGTAGAAACTTCGCCCAGACGTATTGGAGGCCTTGGCGCGACAAAGTGAACCGACGACTCCCGTCGACGGAGACGACGTCGAGGCGAGAAGTCACATCCGCGGGCTGTGTAATTGCCCAGCGCCCATCGGGAGAAAGGTCCATTGCGCGGCCCTCTCCGAGACGGTCGAAACCGCGGTTTCGCACGTGGTAGAGATAGACGCTATATCCCTTGCCACCTCCTTCCCCCGATTCGTCAAAGAGAACGGAATCGCCATCGGCACTGATGGCCGCAGCGCGCGACCAGTCGAAGCGAGAGACGGATTGGACCGTGCCCTGTTTCATGTTGACAAGCGACATACTCATGCGCTCGCTAGATCGGGTGAGCAACACATTTCCTGACTTCGAGATGTCCTCCAGTTCGAGACTCCCTGGCGTGCGCATAATCTGGCGAGAGTGCCCGGCGAGATCCACACCCATCAGTTGTCGCTCGACTCCCGAACGCGCTGCAGTAAACCAAACTTCATTACCCGAAGGCGCCCAAGCTAGTCCCTCGGCGGAGGCCCAGCCCGAGCTGAGTACCCGCGTTCGCCCGGTTGTGTCGATCAGCATAACGTCGCCGGCGTCATCGGCTGGAATCGGATGTTCAAGGAACGCGACTGCATCGCCGTGAGGAGAGACGCGAGCATGGGTGATCCAGTGATTGGTTGTATAAAGCCGCTTACCCGGCGGGAATTCCAGTGAATATTCGCGGCCATGGATTTCTATGAGACACAGACCACGGTCAGGTCCAAAATCCGCACTCAAGACATTCTTTGAGATGACGTGAGGCTTACCTCCGCCCAACGGAGCCTGTTCCAGCACCATCGGATAGTCGTCGCCGGACTTCTGAAACAGCACGAGATCGGCGTCGGGCGAGATGCCGGCGAGCCAGGCATCGCGGTAACCCAAATCGTGAGCGTCGGGATTCGCTAGATCGGCTTGATACAGACGACTGCCGTCATCGCCCCATTCCGCGCTGTACACGATGCCTTTGCCGTCGGGAGTAAACCTTGCCTCGCCAACAGCGCCCGATTTAAAGGTGACCTGTCGAAAGCCTAACATCGGCTTACTGGGTTTGTATCCAAGCCAATAGATGCCCGTCGCCGCCGCCAGGATAAGAGACAGAACGCTCGCAATACGAAAGCGAACTGACATCGACCGCGCAGGCCGCACTTCTCTGGAAACTTCAATGGGAGATGTTACGAGACGAAGATGTCCGGTTGCTATAGAGGCTGGCGGCTCAAGCTCAAGCGGGACGGAAGGAATGCTCTCGTGTGCTTTACGGCTGGTCTTCAGTATCGTGACCGGTGCTACAAACCGATAGCCTACACGAGGCAGCGTCTCTATATAAATGGGGCTCTCGGCTGAGTCGCCCAGCGCACTTCTGAGCCGATTCGCCGCGGTGTTCAAGCCACTTTCAAAATCGACAAACGTGTCGACCGGCCATAGACAGAGACGGAGCTCTTCACGGCTGACCACACGGCCCGGATTCTCAGTCAACGCCCTGAGTATCTGGAACGACTTACCTTGAAG
>JBAUOG010000772.1:0-2422 GCA_049579625.1 Bryobacteraceae bacterium | reverse complement strand
CAGCAGAAGATGATGATGTTTATGCCGCTGATATTTGGCTTCATGTTCTACTACGCGTCGGCAGGCCTTGTACTATATTGGTTAACCGGCAACGTTGTGGGCGTGCTTCAACAGCTGATCATCAATCGTTTCATGCCCATGCCCACGCCGCCACCGCCGCCGGCGAAAGCGCCGGTGAAGAGGGTAACCAAGAAATAAGAGCATGAAATACACCATCGAGTCGATGAAGCCGAAGCTGGACCAGTTTCTTCAACCCATTCTGTCCACCGCCAGATTCGAACTGGAGTATGAGCTCAATGAGACGAAGAGCCCACATCCCGAGGTTGAGAATCCCGAAGTAACCATTAAGTTCTCGGGAAACGATGTGGACCTGTTGCTGGCAAACCGTGGCGAGTTATTGCTGGCGCTTGAGCACCTGTCGATGGAGGCACTGCGGGTGCCGGCTGAAGACCACTCGCTGCTGTCATTCGACGCCAATGACTATCGTTTGTTGAGGATTGAAGAGCTGCGCATGAGCGCGCTCGCGGCGGCGGAGAAGGTGAAACGGACTCACACACCTTTCTTTTTCAATCCGATGACCAGTCGCGAGCGCCGCGTCATCCACTTGGCGTTGCGGGACGAACAAGAGTTGCGCAGTGAGAGTTTGGGCGTAGGCCCCCACCGAGCGGTGGTCATTGTCCCGGCCGATATGCCTACGCCGCCGGCACCGCCTATCCCGCCGCGGCCATTTCGGCCACGTGAAGGTGGTGGCGATCGGCCACAACATCGCGAAGGCGACCGGCCGCGACGGCCGTTTGGCCGCCCTGGCCGCGATCGCCGCTAGACTTCTGTTTCTTTGTTCATGAAGCTGCGCGACACGATCGTCGCTCTTGCCACGCCCCTAGGCCGCGGAGGTCTGGGAATCGTGCGGTTATCCGGCCCCGATAGCGTTGCCATCTGCGGGCAGATCCTGCGGTTTCACGGCGAACCTCACTGGAAGGCTTGGTCGAGCCAGATCGCCGAGCTGGTTGACGATACGAACTCCACCGTAGACCAGGTTGTCGTTTCGTTCTTCGGAAGGCCAAAATCCTACACGGCCGAGGACGTCGTGGAGATTTCCTGCCACGGCTCCCCCGTCGTGTTGCGGTTCTGCGTCGACCGGGCTCTCCAAGCCGGCGCGCGGCTCGCCGAGCCAGGCGAATTCACTCTGCGCGGTTATCTGAATGGGCGAATTGATCTGCCCCGGGCGGAGGCCGTGCGCGAACTGATTGACGCCACCACGCTCTATCAGGCGCGAGTTGCCGCCCAACAGATGGAGGGTTCGGTTTCGCGCCGCATCCGCCCACTGAAGGAGCAGTTGGTGGAATTGATCTCACTGCTCGAAGCGGGCATCGATTTCGCGGAGGACGACATCTCGGTGGCGACGCCGGACGAAGTCATTCGCCGCCTTCAGCCCATACAGCGAGGCATTCGAGACCTCATCGATAGCTTTCATTCCGGGAAGCTGGTATTTCAGGGGTTCACTCTGGCGATTGTGGGCCGCCCAAACGTCGGCAAGAGCAGCCTCTTTAACCGGCTGCTGGAGCAGGACCGGGCGATTGTCACCGACATTCCGGGCACGACTCGCGACACCGTCTCAGAGACCACGAGCCTCGCGGGAATTCCCGTGAAACTGGTGGATACCGCCGGCATCCGCGAGAGCCGCGACATTGTGGAGTCACTGGGCATTGAGCGCAGCCACGAAGCCATCGCCGATGCCGACCTGACATTGCTGGTTTTGGACCTTGCCCAGCCTCTCGCGGCCGAAGATGAGCAGCTGATCGCCAAGCTCGCCGATCGGCGGCCACTGCTGGTGGGCAGCAAAGCTGATCTACCGCGGGAACTTGATACGGCTTCGGACCTGACTGCTGTGTCAGCCGTCACGGGTGCGGGCATTGATGAACTCAGGCAGGCGGTCTTGCGGCGGCTTGCACCCGATGGACTCGTTACGCCGGAGAGTGGCAGCATCACAAGCTTGCGGCACGCCAATCTTCTCCGCGAGAGCTTAGAGGCTCTCGAGAACGCCCAGCGAGCGGTGGAGTTCAGTATTCCGCATGAGATGTTACTGCTGGATCTTTACGCAGCGCTGCAGCCGCTGGACGCCATTACCGGCGCGACGACAGCCGACGACATTCTGAACCGGATATTCTCGACGTTCTGTATCGGGAAATAGACCGTGAATTCTTTCGCCCGGACTCGTCATCATGCGGTTGCCCGCCTTTACGTACGCCTCGCGTTCCTACGAGTCGCTCACTGTAGCTCGACCAGCGTGGAACTTCATATTGAAAACTGGCTGCTGGTGCGTTAAGAAAGAAGCATGGAAGTCACCAAATGGCAGTATGTTCGCGATGACATCTCTTCACTCGACGACCTTGATGCCAAGCTGAGTCACTGGGGCGCTCGT
>JBAUOG010000771.1:0-3355 GCA_049579625.1 Bryobacteraceae bacterium | reverse complement strand
GTAGTTCGGCTTCGATGGTTTGGTCCACAGGATCAATTGGGGGATCAGCCGGAGCGTTGTTGTCAGTAGGAGCGGCGTCGGAGAGGCCGTCCGGAGGCGCGATTAGGTCATGGACCTCGTCGCGATTCGAGATTTTGTCATCCATATGCCGACGAGTTTAGGAGCGGCGTGTGCGCGAGCGGATCGTCGGTTCCCGCAAGTGATTGAGGCGTAGGGAGATCCCTCTTTCTCGACTTTTGTGACTGGCGATTTTGGGAGGGTGCGGACACCGGGAATGGGTGAGTGCCAGGTTGAGTGCCCGTTCCAACTTTGGAAGCCGTTGCGTCGTCCGGAAGAGGAGCGCGTTTGGCTAGTCATCGAGCCCTGCTGGATGTGTCGATCGCGCATGAGGCGTTCGCGGGCCAAGCCGATCATCTGCTCCGAGATGTCGATGCCGATCACGTCGTAACCCAGCTTAGTCAGATAATGCGACATCCACCCGGAGCCGGCGCTATGTCCAGAATCCTGCTCCGCACGGGCAACTTCAGGGCCGCTATCACGTTGGCGAAATCCGTCAGCAACCGGTGAAAGTTTTCGAGTGAGTTGTCCTCGTTGTCGCCCAACAAATACGCGAAGGGCTTGTCCTGCAGGTAGACTTCGGCTCCGGGTCCCAGGGCCGCGAACACATCTTTGAGGTAGGTGCGCGCTCCTTCTTTCCAGTCGACGCCCTGGGGCAGATCGCGGTTGATCTCCTCCAGCAGGTCGCGCTCCCGCGAACGGCTAAACACGGATTCAGGATATTCCAGGGATCGCAATTGCCACCGTCCGTGAAGTGAAACGCATCGCATCAAATATGGAAGGTCGTTGGCTTCGCGCAGTGCAACTCCCAGGTTGATACCGAACCCGGCCGTTCTCCGGATCCAGTTCTTTCGCCTGCCGTAGCAACTGAAGCGCATCGGTCAGTTTGCCATCGCGGCTTAACAGATACCACCTGCCCAGCAGTGCATTCGCATCTTCGGCCCGCCACGGGCGTTCCGGGCACGCCCGAATTCTGGGCTTTCAGCGCAGGATCGGCTTGGTCGTCGAAGCCATACAAGTGGAAATCGAAAAATCGATGGACGTTGAGGACCTCCAGGCCTTCGTAGGTCAAGTCGAGTGTGGCAGTTGCGGGCAGCGAATAGACGCGTTCGAGAGATTTGAATTCGACCGGGACGAAACGAATGTCGAGAGTCATGGCGCGCAGGGCACCTTGGGGCGGCTGGCCCATCAGTGAGAGCCGGATGCGCAACACGCGCGAGTTCTTCGCATCCAGCCACGCGAGTCCCTGCAACGGAACTTGTCGCCCGTCTGGCCCCGTCATCAACGGGCTTCCGATGGGGGTTTGGCTGGGCGCTTCCGCGAATGCAACTTTTTGCACTTCGTTTCGCATTGCCGATGATTGTCCAGAAAGTCGTAAGCTGTTTTGGTGGTTGAGATTCGGCAATTGACCGCGGCAGAGGGGCGTCGCCACTTGGGCGCGCTGGCTGAAGTGCTGCTGGACTGCGTCGAAGGCGGCGCATCGGTAAGCTTTATGTCAGCGCTCTCAAAAACGGAGGCTCAATCTTTCTTCGAAAAGGTCCTGCGCGGAGTGCATCAAGGCGATCGCATCTTGTTGGCTGCCTTTATCGACTCGAAGTTGGTCGGGACGGTCCAGATCCTTCTTGCCACGCCTCCCAACCAACCACATCGAGCCGACATTGCCAAGTTACTCGTCGTGAGATCGGCTCGCGGACAAGGCGTCGCCAGACAGCTCATGGAACGCGCGGAAGAAGTAAGCCGGCTTGCGGGGAGAACTCTCCTTGTGCTGGATACCGCCACAGGAGGTCAGGCCGAGAAGCTATACAGCCGTCTGGGATGGACCCGGGTTGGAGTCATCCCAAGATATGCGCTGTATCCCGATGGGGCATGGTGCGACACGACGATTTTCTATAAGCAGGTCTAGTTCCGCTATCCAAAAGGTGAGGCTCGCTTCGGCGAATGTGCCGGCTGAACGGCGGTTTCCTCTTGTCGCCAGCGCAGTTTTGTGCCAGACTGTTGAATCGCTTACACTTGCCCAGGTCTGCAGGTTTTCTCAGACTGTGGCGGGCAGCTTGCAAGGTTGCGATACACAAGGGAGAGTGAGCCATGACACGGTATGCCATGAAGTTGGTTGTAGCCGTAATTCTGACGGCGGGGATGATATTAGCCGGGCAAGCGCCGCCCGCGGCAACGCCATCCGCCGAGGATGTGTTTCAAGCCATTCGAGCCAATCAGTTGGACGAACTGAAGCGCTTGGCCACAACGGGAGGAGCGAACTCGAAAGACAAGCTGCAAACTACTCCCTTGCACTTCGCGGCGCTGTATGGCAATGCGGCGTCGATGAAGGTCTTGCTTGACGCCGGCGCGGACCCGAACGCGTTGGATAACCGCGGCGCAACGCCGTTGGTTTATGCGGCGTACAGCTTCGAGAAAACCAAGCTGCTTGTGGATCACGGTGCGCGGGTTCAAGTGGCGGCGAAGAACGGAGTGACTCCACTGGATGTCGCCGCAGTGGTGCACGGAAATGCTCCCTCCGTGCGGTACCTCTTGGAGCACGGGGCAGAGATTACAAAGCCAGATACCAAATCGGCCCGACGAGACTCGTACGTATTGACGGACGCGGCGGAGCGGGGTGACCCAGAGACGATCAAGCTGCTTTTGGCGCACGGCGGCGACGTCACGGTGCTGGATGGTTTTGGAGAGACGCCCCTTATGTCGGCTGCCGGCGGCGATCCGCTTTCACAGTGCGAGGAGAAGACGGACCTGTTGCTGCCTGGATCGGACGTGAATGCGCTGAACACGTTCTCGGGCACAGTGAAAAACGGACCCATTTCTTTGACGCACCTGAGCGCGCTGATGAATGCAGCTCCCTTCTGCGGGCCCTCTGTGGTGGCGAAGTTGGTGAAGGCCGGCGCGCACGTGAATGAGAAAGATGTGAAACAGATCACGGCCCTCATGCGGGCGGTCGCTACGGATAATCCGAATCCGGCGACGGTTAAGGCGCTGCTCGACGCGGGCGCGGATGTGAACGCAAAAGACTACAACGGCGAGACGGCGCTCGATTGGGCACGAAAGTACCGTAACCCGGAGATCGATCAGATGCTGGTCGCCGCCGGCGGAACGCATGGCGACCCGAATCCGACGCCCGTGCGGCCCGGCGATTATCAGCCGACAACCGCGCAAGCCCTCCAGCGCAGCGCCGATTTGCTTTCAAAAACGATGGAGCGGTTTTGGCCGGCCGGTGGCGGCTGCGTCGCATGCCACGCCCAACCACTAACTGCGCGAGCCTACGTCGCCATGCGAGATGCCGGAATGAACC